>DATLTH010000647.1:0-4024 GCA_035533695.1 Allostellaceae bacterium
CGAGGATCACCGTGCCGTCCTCCACATACGGCAGAAACGCATCCTGCTGGGCCCGGTTGAAGCGGTGGATTTCGTCGACGAACAGCAAGGTGCCATGCCCCATCTCGCGGCGCTTTTTCGCGGCATCGAACACCCGGCGCAGATCGGCGACACCGGAAAATACGGCCGACAGCGGCTCGAAGGCGAGATCGGTGCCCTCCGCGAGGAGCCGGGCGATCGTCGTCTTGCCGACGCCGGGCGGACCCCACAGGATCATCGAGGCAAGCTGCCGTGATGCGACCATACGGCCGATCGGCCCGGCCGGTCCGAGCAGATGGTCCTGGCCGACGATGTCGGCGAGCGTCTTGGGGCGCAACCGGTCGGCGAGCGGCCGCGGCGCCTGGGTCTCGAAGAGGGTCGTCATCGCCCGCTATATGGGCGCGCGAAGCTACCTCGCCAGCACGCGGTCGAGGGTCTTGATCGGATTGTCGGGGCCAGGCGCCGGTTCCGCTTCGCCGGCGGCGAGAAATTCGTAAAGCCGGGCGATTGCTGCGTACATGTCGGCGGACGGTTTGTTGGCGCCGAGGAAATCCGAAATCTCCTCCATCTCGCCGACCCAGCGATAGGCCTTGTCGTACATTGTCGGGATGCTGCCGCGCATGCGTTTCAGCATCTCGGGCTGGCTTTTCGACAATTCGGCGATCAGCGCTTCACCGCAGCCGAAGCGCGCGGCGCCGAGCAGCATCGCTGCGGCGATTGCCGTCGTGCCCTTGGTGATCCCGGCATAGGACATCTTGAGGCCGGAGGCGGCGCCGACCGGCCCGTCGATAACCCGCCAGTCGATGCCCCAATCGCGGATGACGGCTGTTTCGCCGGAAGCCGGCCCCGAGGCGTAGATTGCCGGGCTGTAGCCGGGCCGCGGCGGGCCGCCGATGATGCCGGCATCGACGAATTTGGCGCCGGTCGGCGCGATGATCGCGGCGATGCGCAACGCGGTCTGCGGGCTGACCGCATTGCAATCGACGTAGACCGGCTTTTTCGCCAATGCCGACAGCGTCGGGGCGAGGCGTCGCGTCAGGTTTTCGGCTTCCCCGGGCGGCAGGATCGACAAAAAGAAATCGGTGCCGTCGAGCAAGGCCCGCTCGTCCGCCATCGGCTGCATGCCGGCGGCTTGGGCGCGCGCCGCACTCTCGGCGCTGCGCCCGGAGAGCAGCGTGCGCACCGCGGCGCCGCTCTCGGAGAGGCGCCTCCCGACCCCCGACCCCATCGTGCCCTGGGCAATGATCGCAACGACGATGCCCATGACCGGCTTCTCCGTAAAAGGGATGTCGCACAAAGGTAACGCAAATCGCGCGCCATTGCCAGGCACGGACGGGAACGCTATCGCACGCCGGGAGCCAGTGCGCTCCCGAAATCGATGATCTCACCTGGGCATCTCCGGTTTGCCGTCAGTAGAGCTATGTGGATCGATCTCGCCGCGAATGTGTTTACCCAGAACAATCAGGTCATTTGACCCGGTCTGGGCATGAAATTTGCCCGGTCTTTAATCAGGAGAAGAACGATGAAAAAAATAAGTGCTATCGCACTTCTTGTCGGCTTGGCGGCAAGCGCTCCGGTTTTTGCCCAATCCCCTAATCCGGCGGCGAATGCCGTCCAGGGCGGTACGAGTGGCGCGGCGACCGGCGCCGTGATCGGGTGCATCGTGACGATCCCCATTGGCTGCGCCCCCGGCGCGGCGGTCGGGGCGGCGGTGGGCGGCGGCGTCGGCGCCACCGCCGGCGTCGCCAGCACCCCGCCGGCATACGCGCCAGCGCCGGTATACGCGCCGCCGCCGGTAGCCTACGCACCGCCGCCGCCGCCGCCCTATCGCTAGACCGGTGCGCTAAGGCAAGTTTCGATCGTGTTGAATCGCCCCTCTCTCCGTCATCCCCGGGCTTGACCCGGGGATCGGGCGCTGGGTCGCCGAGATGGCCGGGTCAGGCCCGGCCATGACGAAGTGAAAAGGTGATCAATTTGATCGGAATCTGCGCTAAACGAACCTTGCCGCGGGCGGCGGATCAATCCGCCGCATCGCGGGCGGTGCCGCGCAGCGCGGCGACCATGTCGCGCAACGCGGCGATGCCGATGCGATGAACAAAATCGCCGAACCCCTCGCCTGGCTTGCGCGCCGACGCGAACAGCGCGAAGAGCGGGTCGAGCGCGTCGGCGAGCCCCTCGATGTCGAGCCGCTCGGCAATCGCCGTGTTGAGCCGCGTCCCCGCGAAATCGCCGCCGACATAGAGCGAATAGAACCCCGGCACCCGGCCGACGATGCCGATATCGCCGGTATAGGGTCGCGCGCACCCGTTCGGGCAGCCGGTGATGCGAACGCTGAGCCGCTCGCGCTCCAGGCCCCAACGCCGCAACCGCGCCGCGATGGCGCCGACGATATCGTCCTGCGCCCGCTCGGCCTCGGTCAATGCCAGCCCGCAGCTCGGCAGGGCAGGGCAGGCCAGTGCCCAGCGTTCGACCGGCAATAAATCCTCGGCGAGAGGCACCCCGTGGCTGCGGAGCAGCGCGGTGATCGCCGGACGGTCGGCGGGGTCGATCGCGCTGAGGATGATGTCCTGGCTGGGCATCAGGATCGGGTCGACCCCGAAGCGGGCGACGATGTCGCGCAACGCGCTGCGCAATCGCACCCGCTCGCCGTCGGCGATGCGGCCGCTCGCGACCGGCACGCCGAGATAGAGCCTGCCGTCGCCCTCTTCGTGCCACCCAAGGTGATCGGGGACCGCGAAGCCGGCCATCGGTCGGCACGGTTCGAGCGGCTTGCCGAGGTCTTCGCTCAGCCGCTCGCGCGCCCAGTCCTCGCCATGCTCGGCGATGACGTATTTGAGGCGGGCGTGGCGGCGGTTGCCGCGGTCGCCCCAGTCGCGATGCAGCCGCACCACCGCCGCCGCCGCGTCGAGCAGATCGTCGGGCTCGACGAAAGCGACCGGCGTCGCCAGCCGCGGGTAGGTCGCCGGCTTGTTGTGGGTCATTCCGTGCCCGCCGCCGAGCAGGAAATTGTAACCGGTGAGGGTATCGCCCTTTGGTCCTTTGGCGAACAAGGCGACGATCGCCAAATCGTTGGTCAACACGTCGATCGTATTGTCCTCGGGGATCGCGAGGCCGATCTTGAACTTGCGCGGCAGGTAGCGCTCGCCGTAGAGCGGATCGGGCATCTCCGGCGTGACCTTCTCGCCGTCCACCCAGATCTCGTGATAGGCGGCGGTGCTCGGCAGCAGGTATGTCGAAAGGCGCCGCGCGTCGTCCTCCAGACGCCGATGGACTCCGTCGCGGATCGGCGCCGGCACCGTGGTGACTGTGCGCACGACATCGCCGCAGGCCGCGAGCGTCGTCAGCAGGGCCTTGTTGATGTCGGCGATGGCGGCTTTGAGGCCGGGTTTGACGACCCCGTGGAACTGGATGCTCTGGCGCGTCGTGACCCGCAGCGAGCCGTTGGCGTAACGCCCGGCAAGCTCGTCGAGCGCGAGATACTGGTCGGCTGTGAGGCGCCCGCCCGGAATGCGGACGCGCACCATGAACTGCCAGACCTTGTCGTCGCCGCGCTGCTTGCGCTCGGTCGCGCTGTCGCGGTCATAACCCTGATAGATGCCGTGAAATTTCAGCAGGCTGTAGCCGGCATTGTCGAACGGCATCGCGGTGTCGTCGAGGTCCTCTGCCAGATTGCCGCGCAACTGGCGGCTCTGCTGCTTGACCGCCTCGGCCTTCGAGACGGTTTCGATCCGAGCCATATTCCGCTCCGCTCCGTGCGATGAAATGCTCAGCCGGCGAGTCCGTTGGCCGTAAAGCCGCGCATCAGTAATATTCGCATGTGAAGCTGACGGTTATTGTCACACTCTCACAATACGATTACAGCGTGAGAATGAATATCGGGCACGCCGATGTCAAATAGTAATAAATTACTTTATTTATACTATTTGTAGGGCAGGGTGCTGCGAGCAGGCAAGGCCGGGGAAAGCTATTCCTCGTCGCCGATCTCGGCGGCCCGGCGGTCGCGAAA
>DATLTH010000648.1:0-5703 GCA_035533695.1 Allostellaceae bacterium
GAATTGCGCGAGGCGCGCGGCGCGCGCCCGCACCTCTGCGGCGGCCTGCCGGGTGGCGCGCGGCTTGATCGTCCAGTCGAGCCGTTCGAGCTGGTCCTTGCGGGTCTCGATCGCCAGGCGGGTGATGTCGTGCGCGTCGGCCAGCGCGCGCAATTCGTCGAACGACACCGCCTCGTAGGCGCGCGGCGTATAGATCGTGTTGACGCCGACCGGAAAGTCCCACAGGCGCAGCCGCTCCGGCTCCGGCGGCAGCAGCGGATAGCCGGGCGAAAAGATGCCCTGGTCGGGCTGAAACACGGTTCGGAACTGTGTTTCGAGCCCCTGCTGGCCCCAGCTGTAGGAGGCGGTCAAGGGCATGCGCGTACCACCTTGAGGAGGCATCAGAAGCTGCTCCAGGCTGTGCGTTTCCAGGTATTGGCCGCGGTGCAGGCGTAGAGGTAGCTGGCGTCGAACTCGATCTGCCCGGTCTGGCAGGCGGCCGTGCTCGATGCCGGGGTGCCGATCGCCGGGAACATGCCGTTTGCCGATGCGGTTGCCGGCGTCGCCGACATGATCCGGAAGTTCGTGCCGTCGAACTGCACCGTCACCAGCTCGTAGTTTGCGCCATAGAGGGTCAGCGCGGTTTGCGCGCCGCGCGTGCCGGGAATGAGGATGTTGCCGCCGCTCGTCGCGTTGACCTGCAGGCTCAGCGTCTTGTTGTTGTCGGAGGCGAAGCTCATCGACCATCCCGCGGCGATGGCGGTGGTTGAGGGGAGAGTGACGCTCAGGCTGGCGATCGGCGAATTGAAGTTGGAGATCGTCGTGCCGCAATCGCTCGGCCCCGCGGCGTAGCTGCTGACCGCGGGAAAGCTCCATTTCGCGGTGCAGGTGCCGCCGGCCATGCCAATCGAAGCGGCGCTCGCCGGGGTCAGCTGCATCACCCGAAAGTTCGAACCGTCAAACTGCAATACCGCGGTCTCGAAATTCCCCGCCGCCAACTGCAGCGAGGTGACCGTCGCGCCGCTGCCGGGATAGAGCAGCTTGCCGCCGTTTGTCGCATTGACCTGGACGGCCGCCAGCTTGTTGTTGTCGTTGGCGATCGCCAGCGTCCAGCCGTTGTTGATGGTGTCGATCGACGGCAGGGTGACCGTCAGATAGCCGAGCGGGCTGTTGAACGCCGAGATCGCCGTGCCGTTGTCGGCGACGCCGGCATTGTAGGCGCTGGCCGCCGGAAACAGCCAGCGTGACAATCCGCCGATCCCGGCCAGGCCCAGTTGCTGCGCGGTCGCCGGCGTCACCTGTTCGACCCGGAAGTTGCCGCCGCCGTCATATTGCAGGGTCACGAACTCGTAGAAAGATCCGGCCAGGGAGAGCGAGGTCTTTTCGGTGTGGTTGATCAGCGGATAGAGGATATTGCCGCCATTGGTGCCATTGACCTGCACGGTCAGCGCCTTGCCGTCGTCGGTGGCAAAGCCCATCGACCAGCCGGAAGGCAGCCCCGTCGTCGAAGGCAGCGTGACGGTCAGCCCGGCGGCCGTATTGAAGCTCGACACCACCGTGCCGTTGTCGCCCAGCGTCGCGGCATAGCCCGCACTCGACGGATAAAGCCAGTTGCCCGGCCAATCGCGGCTTTCCATGCCGTTCGTCGCCAGCGTGCTGCGCGTCGCGGTCACCACGCGGTAGTTGTTGCCGTCTGATTGCAGCTGCAGGTATTCGTAGTTGCCGGGACCGAGCGTCACCGACGACAGGGTCTTGCCCCCCGCCAGGATCAGGCCCGAAGATGGGCTGACCGTCAGTCCCTTGCCGTTGTCGGTGGCAAAGCCCATCGACCAGCCGGCGTTGACCGCGCTCGGCGCCGGCAGGGTTACCGACAATGCGGCGCCCGGCGCGTTGAACGAGGACAGCACGGTCTTGTCGTCGATCGGCGACGCGGTGTAGCTCGCCGTCGCCGGAAACTGCCAGCGCGCCCAGTTGCCGGAGCCGATAACCTCGACACCCGACGATTGCGGCCCGCGGTTGACGACGTTGCCGGCATAGGTCGGGTTGATCAGCACGTTGTGCGTGCTGGCGGTCGCATTGACCGCGGTGGTGCAGGCGAAATACGGCGAGACGAAGCTGTTCATCCCGTCGTGGTTGAAGGTGATGCCGAGGCAGGTCGGCGCGTTCTCCATGTCGAAGGCGAAAATCGTGTTGGCGTAGTTGTAGCCCTGCTCCAGCAGCAGGGCGGTGCCGCCGGTGGCGGCGGCCGAGCCGGCGCCGGAGATGCGCGAGAATTGCGTCTGTTCGAGGGCGATCCCGGCCGCGCCGCCGGCGCTGTCGGCGATCGAGAAGATGTCGCTGTCGAGCACGAAGTTGAGCTGCAGCCCACCGGCGGCAGCGGCGGTCGAGGCGTTGTTGACGATCAGGTGACCGATTTTCAGCGAGTTGTGCGCGTCCGAGAAATCCGCCTTGCCGATCACCACCGCGTAGGCGGGCGTGTCGGCGTTGACGAACAGCGCGCCCTCTTCCCTGAAATAGAAGCAGTTGGCCGGGCTGCCGGGCGAGCCGCCGGAGCATTCGACCTGCAACACCGGGCCGCTGGCGATCGAGCGCCCGTCGATCGTCGCGCCTTCGGAGATCAGGCGGAACCCGTTCGATGCCTGGCCGGCATAGTCGATCGTCAGTTTCGCGGTGACCTTGTAGGTGCCGGCCGGGACATGCACCGGCCAGTTGTTGGCGATGCCGGCATTGATCGCGGCCTGGACCGCGGCGGTGTCGTCATGGCTGCCGTCACCGACCGCGCCGCCGGCCATGCTCGGGCACCGGACATCGAGCCAGGGATGGCCCGAGCACATCAGCACGTCGCCGTTCAGCGTTGCCGCGCCGGTCGTCGACAAGGTCGAGAAATTGCCCGGCGACTGGGCCAGCGCGCCCGACGCGACGAGCGCAATCGCGATCAGCGCCGCCGCGACCAGAATGCGGTCGATCCATCGCGTCGCCCGCATCGCGCTCACCAGCGCCGCGCCGCGAAGGCCTGGCCGGTGGTCGCGCCATAGAGGCTGACCGCGCCGGCCGGCTTGTACCCCGACGGGGTCGCGAACAGCCCGCCATTGGCGGCGATCTGGATGCTGGCGCCGCCTGCGGAGGCGGTCCCGACATCGCAGATCCACAAGGCGGCGGAGGAATTGTTCTGCACCAGAAAGCCGTTCGTGGGCACGATGCCGCCGAATAGTGACTGTGCGCTGCCACCGGTCGCCACCGTAGCGCTGCCGTCGCTCGCCGCGCTGCCGGCGGTGTTGACGACCGGCAGCGGGTTTTGCGGCCCGACCGGCGTCGATACGCCTTGCGTGTCCGTCGATGCCGGCGCGTGCACCGGCACGAGATTGCCGCCGCCGTCGATTTCGGTCGACAGCGACTGCACCGTGGTGTTGGCGTCTTTGACAAGCAGGGTCATGGCGCTGCGTTCTCCTGGGCGGCAAACCGCCGATAGGCCTCGAAAATGGCGTCGCCGGCATGCGGCTCGACCAACAGGTCGGTGAAGGCCCAGACCAGCGCGTCGACCCGGTCGGGCGAATAGCCGGCCGCATGCCGGTCGAAATCGCTGGTGAAGGCGCACATCTGGTCTTCCAGGGCCGCGAAGGCGCCGAGGTGGTGCATCCGTCCCTGCTCGTAGAGCGCCGCCACCGGCTCCGCCCGCGCCGCCTTGCCGCGCGATGCTCGCACCGCGCGGAACGGCACGTTCGGGTCGACCGTCCGCAATGTCGCCTCGACCATTTCGCCGCCGTTGTTGACCTCGGCGACGATACGGTCGGCCTGGTTGGCGCGGAACGCGGCAATCGCGGCGCGCGCCCATTCTGCCGGCGGGTAGCGGCCCGACGCGTCGGCCAGCACATAGCCATGCCCACCGGCATCGCGCCCGGCGACGACGATGCCGGTTTCGTCGGAGTGTTCACTCGAGGCGGCGGCGGGGTCGATCGCGACGACGACCCGCACGAGGTCCGGCAATGCGCCGACCCGCGCCGCCTCGATGGTCCCGCGCTGCCACAGCGCGCCGGGCATGTCGTCGAGGACCTCGGCGTCGAGCTCCTGCCGGCCCAGCCTGGTGCCTTCGTAGCGCCGCACGATCTGGTCGAGAAAGGCGGGCGCCAGATGAGCGCGGTTTTCCGCCGTGCGGCCGCGCGTCACGACGACCTTCGGGTCGGCGAGCAATGCGCGGATCAGCTTGTTCGGGCGGGGCGTCGTGGTTACCACGGCACGCGGGTCGTCGCCGAGGCGGAGGCCAAACATCAGCATGTCCCAGGCTTCCGGATAGCGCCACGCGGCCAGTTCGTCGCACCAGGCGAAATCGTGCTGCGGGCCGCGCAGGCGCTCCGGCTCGTCGGCGCTGTAGGTCGTCGCCACCGCGCCGTTGGGCCAGGTCAGGCGCCGCTTCGACGGCTCGTAGAGCGGCCGCTCGCCGGGCGGGGCGATCGCCAGCAATCCGCTTTCGCCCTCGACCATGACGTCGCGGGCGTCGGCCGCGGTCGGCGCCACCAGCGCAATGCGGCGCGCGGTGTGGGCGCCGATTCGGGCCCGCACCAATTCGGCCCCGGTGCGCGTCTTGCCGAATCCGCGCCCGGCCAGCAGCAGCCAGACCCGCCAGTCGCCGGGGGGCGGCAATTGCTCCGGCCGCGCCCGGTACGGCCACTCATACTTGATGGTCAGCGCCTGCTTGCGGGTCAGCGACCAGACGAGCCTATTGCGCAGCGGTTCCGGCAGCGAGGCGAGCGAGCTCGCGTGCAAGGAATTCACGCGGGTCCTCCTCCTCCTGATCGTCGGGGACGTCGTCCTCATGCGCTCGCGGCGGCAGCGGGAACATGCCGAGATGGCGGGCAATCGCGTCGAGCGCCGCCTTTTTGTCGTACAGCTTGACCCGCGATCGGCCCGGGTCGGTCCCCGGCACAATCTCCGAAATCGCTGCCGCGTCTGCGTCGCTGATTTCGTCCAGCGACTTGATGACGAGGGCCCCGTGGCTCCATTCGACGATGTGCCGCAGATCGGCAAACGCGATCCGCGCATATTCCAAGAGCACCCGGTCGGCGGTGATGCCGAGGCGCGCGGCGTGCGACGCGATCTCCTCAATGCCGGCGCCGGTCGCTGCTTGCGGCACCTCGCTCGTCTTGCCGCGCCGGGGCTTGCCCGACGCCGCCCGAGAGGTGCCGCGCCGCGGAGACCGAGTTGCCAAGAAGGATGCTCTGCCGAGTTGCGATCGGGCCGCCTCGCCCAATTCCGTCAGTGTGATGGCCTTATATCAGTTCGATCCGGTTTTGTCAATATGTAAATGCGAATTCGCTAACGTCTGAGGCGTGCCGAAATGCACTTCGAGGGCGCCGAGCGCCGCGACGAGGATGCCGGAGGCGGCTTCCTGGCTGACCCGGCGGCCGCTCCATCCCTGTTCCAGGGCCCACTCTTTTAGTGACCGCTCCCAGCCGAGGACGTGCCAGAGGCACGATCCGGCCGGCGAGGCGATCCCGCCGGCCGCCTGGATCGCGCGCCACACAGTCCGCCGCGCCGCCTCGATGCGCAGCCCTGGCCCGTCGCGGTCGGGCCGCGGGCCGGCGTCGCCGAGCCGCAGATGCGACAGGTCGAGCGCGCGCAGCGGGTCGAGTTGGGCCACCGTGAAGCGGGCCCGGAAATCCTCGCCCGCCTGCCGCATGCCGGCGGTGATCGAGCCGCGCCGTTGCATGATCATCAGCGTGTCGACGG
>DATLTH010000649.1:0-29994 GCA_035533695.1 Allostellaceae bacterium
CAGGCCACCACCAGCACGAATATCGTCACCGCGTGGTCGATGATGGTGGTGAACCCGACCAGCGATCCGGCCTGCTGCAACAAGGGCCACGCCGCCTGGAAGCCGATGCCGGCGAGCTTGCCCGGGCGCAGCAGGTCCTGGGCGCCCAGGCCGTTGTTGGTGGCCGCGAGGCCGAGCGCGGCGAAGGAATCGTAGATCGCGGTGGAGAGCGTCTCGAAATTGTTGAGGATGAGGGCGAAGGCGCCGACATAGAGCACCTTCTTGAGGAGGCTGGCGAGCACGTCGGTGCCGCCGTCGAGCGCCCAGAACAGGCCGGCGAGCGTGACATCGATGCCGATCAGGATCGTGGTGAGATGGGCGACATCGCCGCCCAGGAGACCGAAGCCGCCATCGATGTAGCGGATGAAGGTCTGCAGGAACTGGTCGATGACTCCGAGATTGTTCATCGCTACTGGGCCGTGTACGCGTTGCTGCCGCCGATGAAGCGGCTGAACTCGGCCTGGGCCTCCTCCTCGGCTTCGGCATTGCGGGCCGATTCGAGTGCCACGGCGCGGTCCTGCGCCGCCATCAGGCTCTCGCTCTGGAGCTGCTGCTTGATGGCAAGCGCCCGCAGCTGGTTGGCGATCTGGGCGACCTGCAGATTGCCGGTCGCGCCCTGCGAGGCTTCGACCAGGGTGCCAAGCGTGCCGGTATCGGCCTGGACGTTCTGCGCCACCTGGGCCTGCACCGTCAGCGTCTGGCCGAAGGCGTCCATCGCCTGCTGCCAGCGCTGATGCGCATCCGCAACCAACTGGGCGGTATTGACCGACGGCGCATATTGCTGCGGGTAGTACTGATCAAAGGCCGCCCGGGTGGCGCTCACATTGAAGGCGATGCCCTGGGCCTGGTTCATCAGGCTGCCGATCTGGTTGAGGTCGGCGACCATCGACCCGAGCTGCGAGACATTGAGGCTCGCCAAGTTGCGCGCCATGTTCTCGAGCATCAGCGCCTGGTTCTGCAGCGCCTGGATCTGGTTGTCGATCTGCTGCAGCAAGCGCGCCGCCTCGATCACGTTCTGGGCGTAGACCGCGGCGTCGAACACCGCCCATTGGGCACCTGCCCCACCCGGCATGAGGCAAGCAACCAAGACGGCGAGGACGGACGCTGTCCGAGCCCAGCAACGGGAGGCGGTTGGGCCGCTCATGGCTTGGATGCCCCTGGATATTGCGCCAGCAGATCGGCGGCCCAGTCGAGGCCGCGGGCGCGCAGGAACGCGGACGCAAATTCCCCGCCCTCGGCTACAACGCGGTCGATCAGCGCCTGGCTCGCGGGATCGGAGGCGCCGCACATCGCCAGCGCGATCGGGCCCAATCCCAGCTCGAACAGGCGGTTGCCGCGGCGCGATTGCAGGTAGTACTGCCGCTTGGGCACGGCACGGGAGATCAGCTCGATCTGGCGCTCGTTGAGGCCGAAGCGCTCATAGGCGGCCCGTGCCTGCGGCTCGATGGCGCGGTCGTTGGGCAGGAAGATCCGCTGCGGACAGCTTTCGATGATCGCTGGCGCGATCGAACTTTCAGCGATGTCCGCCAGCGACTGGGTCGCGAACACCACGGGGACGTTCTTCTTGCGCAGCACCTTGAGCCATTCGCGGATGCGGGTGGCGAACAGCGGGTGATCGAGATAAACCCAGGCCTCGTCGAGGATGAGCAAGGTCGGGGACCCATCGAACCGCTCTTCAAGCCGATGGAAGAGATAGGTCAGCACCGGCAGGACCACGCCGGTCTCGTGCATCAGCGTCTCGGTCTCGAAGCATTGGACATCGCTGAGCGCGAGCCGGTCCTCGGCGGCGTCGAGCAGCCGGCCGAAGGGGCCGTCGAGGGTGTATGGCAGCAACGCCGCTTTGAGGGCATTCGACTGCAGCAGGACCGAGAGGCCGGTGAGCGTCCGCTCCGGTGCCGGCGCCGAAGCGAGGCTGTTGAGCGCCGACCACACCAGCTCCTTGACCTCGGGCGTGACCGTGACCTTCTCGTGTGCCAGCAGGCCAGTAAGCCACTCCGCAGCCCAGCTGCGCTCGGCCGGGTTATCGATTCCGCGTAGTGGTTGGAAAGCTAGAGATCCGTCCGAGCCCAGGCGGTGATGCACGCCGCCGAGGGCGAGGACCGCCGCCCGCGACGAGTTGCCCTTGTCGAAGAGGGTAACCCGGGCGCCGGGATAGCGGCGGAACTGCAACGCCATCAGCGCCAGCAGCACCGACTTGCCGGCGCCCGTTGGGCCGACGATCAGCGCATGGCCAACGTCGCCGACATGGAGGGCAAAGCGGAACGGCGTCGCGCCGCTGGTCTCGGCATGGAAGAGCGGCGGGCCATTGAGATGCGCATCGCGCTCCGGGCCCGCCCAAACGGCTGACACCGGCACAAGGTGCGCGAGGTTGAGGGTATGGACGATGGGCTGGCGGACATTGGCGTAGACCTGCCCCGGCAGCGACCCGAGCCAGGCCTCGACCGCATTGACGCTCTCGCGGATGGTGGTGAAGCCAGCGCCGTGGATGGCGCGCTCGACCGCCCGCAGCTTCTCGTCAACCCGCCGCCGGTCGGGATCGAGCACCGTGACGGTGGCCGTCAGATACCCGAACGCGACATGGTCGCCGCCCAGGGCCTGGAGCGCTTCGTCGGCATCCGCCGCCTTGTTGGCGGCATCCGAGTCGAGGAGCTGGACCGGCTCGTTGGTGAGCACCTCGCGCAGCAGTATGGTGATCGACTTGCGCTTGGCGAACCATTGCCGCCGCAGCCGGGTCAGGACTTTGGTCGCCTCGGTCTTGTCGAGGGCCATGAACCGCGTTACCCAGCGATAGGCAAAGCCCAGATGATTGAGCGCATCGAGCAAGCCGGGCCGCGTCAGGCTGGGGAAGCCCAGCACCGAGAGCGTGCGGAGATGGTGGTCGCCGAGCATCGGCTCGAGCCCGCCGCTCAAGGGCTCGTCCACCAGCACGGCATCGAGATACATCGGCGTCTCCGGCACCGCGATCGGATGCCGCCGGGTCGAGATCGTGCCGTGCAAGTAGGTGAGCGTCTGCGCATCGTCGAGCGCCGCGATCTCGGGCATGAAGCCTTCGAGCAGATCGCGTACGCGCTCGGTCTCGGCGATGAAGGCCGCGAGCTCGTAGCGCCAATCGCGGTCCGCCTGGGCGGTCTCGACCAGGGCGCGCTCGGCCCGGCTCACCGGGTCGGCCGGCGGCAGAGTGAGCAGCGTCAGATGATAGGCGCTCTCGTAGGGATCGCGCACTGCCGGGGATTCGGGACCTAAGCCTTCGCCCGGCGCGAAGGCGGCGCGGCGTTCGCGATCGACCAGCCATGATACTGCCTCGGGGAATGTGGATTCGGAATAGCCCGGCGCGGCAAAGCGCTCGGCGTCGAAGAACAGCGCCCAGCCCGAGCCGAAGCGCCGCAGCACGTTGTTGAGCCGGGCGCAGGTCGCAATGAGTTCGGCCTCGGTGGCGCTCTCGAGATCGGGCCCGCGGAAGCGGAAGCTACGCTGGAAGCTGCCGTCCTTGTTGAGCACCACGCCCGGAGCGACCAACGCCGCCCAGGGCAGATGGTCGGCCAGCCGGTCGGCCCGGCGGCGGTATTCGGCGAGGTTCAGCATGCGAGATGCGACCGCTGCCGCAGATGGCGCGCCAGCACTTCGGCGAAGCGCGGATCGCGCCGCGCCGCGAACACCGCCAGCGAATGCCCGAGCGCCCAGAGCGCGAGGCCGGCCAGCCAGAGATGAAGCCCGAGGCCGAGTGCCGCCGCGACCGTGCCGTTGACAATGGCGATCGAGCGCGGCGCGCCGCCGAGCAAGATGGGTTCGGTGAGCGCGCGGTGCAGCGGCACTTCGAGACCGGGAGTCATACCAGCGCCCCACCGGCGAAGGAGAAGAACGACAGGAAGAAGCTCGACGCGGCGAAGGCGATCGAGATGCCGAACACGATCTGGATCAGGCGGCGGAATCCGCCTGAGGTCTCGCCGAAGGCGAGGCTCAGCCCGGTGATAATGATGATGATGACGGCGATGATCTTGGCGACCGGCCCCTGCACCGAATCGAGGATCTGCTGCAGCGGCTGCTCCCACGGCATGTTAGAGCCCGCGGCATAGGCTGGGGCAGCAAGGGCCAGGACGGCGAGGCTGGCGAGAGTCCTATATATAAGGTGTCGGCGCATTCGTGTTCTCCTTTGGTTCAGGCGGCGCGCGGGGCGAGATCGGCCAGCGCGTAGTCGCCGTCGGCACCGAGACCGGTGACCTCGGCGATGGTGTCGACCAGACGCGAAGGGCCGCGCCCACGAATGAACACGACGCAGTCGATCGCCTCGGCAATGAGCCGGCGCGGCACGGTGACGACGGATTCCTGGATCAGCTGCTCGAGCCGGTAGAGCGCGGCGCGCGCCGAGTTGGCATGGACCGTCGAGATGCCGCCGGGATGACCGGTGTTCCAGGCCTTGAGTAACTCCAGCGCCTCGCCGCCGCGGACCTCGCCGACGACGATCCGGTCGGGCCGCAGCCGCAAGGTCACCCGCACCAGATCGGCGAGGCTCACCCCGGGCTTGGTGCGCAGCGCGACGCAATCGGGCGCCGCGCATTGCAGTTCCCTTGTATCCTCGATCAGGATCACCCGCTCGTCGGCGATCTCCGCCAAGAGCGCATTGGCGAGCGTGGTCTTGCCCGAGCTGGTGCCGCCCGCGACCAGGACGTTCTGTCGCTCCGTCACCGCGCGCTTCAGCGTCTCTGCCTGCAAAGGCGAGAGGATGCGGTCAGCGACGTAGTCGCTCAGCCGGTAGACCTTCACGGCCGGCTTGCGGATGGCAAAGCACGGCGCCGCCGTCACCGGCGGCAGCACGCCCTGGAAGCGCTCGCCGGTCTCGGGCAGCTCGGCGCTGACCAATGGATTGCCGGCATGGGCCTCGAGCCGGACATGCGAGGCAACGAGGCGAATGATCCGCTCGGCCGCGGCGGCGCTGAGATGGGTGTTGGTTGCGACCCTCCCCTCGCCCAGCCGGTCGAGCCGCAGCCGCCCGTCGGGATTAACCATGACCTCGAACACCGCCGGATCGGCGAGCGCCGCCGCGATCTCCGGTCCCATCGCGGTGCGCAGCATGGCGCGCCGCCGGCCACGGGTTTCGGGATGCTCCGTCATGGTGCCACTCCGCGACGGTCGCGTCCCCAAGGCAGATCGATCTGGCGCTCGGCGTCGGTCAGTCGCCGGCAGGCGAGCGTGAAGGAGTCCGGATCGCGCTCGATGCCGACGAACCTGCGACCGAGCTGTCGACACGCGAGTCCCGTGGTGCCCGATCCCATGAAGGGATCGACGATGGCTGCATCTCGCGTCTTGGCGATGAGCCAGAGCATCACCGCCAAGGGTTTCTGGTAAGGATGCCCCACCGCCTCGGCGTCGCGGCCCAGGCGCGGCACCGTGGTATCGATCACATCGGTGCCGCCATAAAGCTGGAACCCTAGCTGCGACAGCACCGCGATGGGCTCGACCGACCAGGCGGTGCGGCCAGCCACCGACGGCCGGGGATCGCGCTTGCGCATATAGAGGAACCGGGTCTTGGCGTAGCCGGCGGCGTGCGCTGCGGCCAAGAGCTGCGGCATGTGCTGCGGCGGCCAGAAGGTCAGCACCGGCGCGCCGCGGCAGAGTGTTAGCCAAGCGAGGTCGCCATCGTCCCACGGCTCGCGCACCAGCGCGGCGCTCGGATCGCGGCCCTGCCCCGATGCCGTGCGACGCCAGCCACCGGTGCCGTAAGGCGGATCGGTCACGATGAGCTCGATACCCTCCAGGTGCGGCAAGATCTCGCGGCAATCGGCGCGATAGAGCACGGCCTCGCCGATCACGACCTTGCCGTTCATGGCGGCAGCACCTCGGCGGCGAGGCTCTTGCCGCCGGCAACCCGGCGGCCGACCTCGGCGATGAAGGCCTTGAAGCGGTCCTGCCCGATGAGCTGCGCCGTCCGATCGGGCTCGACCTGGGCATAGACCGTGAACTGGAAGCGGATGAAGAGCGCCAGTGTCTCGGCGATCACCTGCTGGTCGCGCTCGATGCGGCCCAATTGCAGCGACAGCTTGTCGAGCCGCACCTTGAAGCGCTCCTCGAGCTCGCCCGCGCCGCGCCGGTCGAGCCAGGCTTTGAGGGCATCGGTCATGATCGCGGTCTTGCTCGCACCGGGCTTCGCCACCAAGTCCGCCAGGCGCTCCGAGAGCGCTCGATCGAGGGTGAACTCGTGCCGCTGTCTCATCGGGGCCTCAGAACGACGGCAACAGGTCGTCGCGGCGGTCGCCTTCGTTCATCGCATGGGCGCGGCCAACCGCCTGGTCGAGGGCCAGCGACTCCGCCGGATCGTCGCCGTCGTCCGCGACACCCGATTCCACATCGGGCTCTGGTGCACGCTGCACTACCGCGGCCTCGGGCAACCCGAGATGCCGCAAGCGCCGCAATCCGCCCTCATCAGCCTCGCCGTCGAGCTCGCGCGCGACCGCGGCCTGGAGCCGCAGGTCCGTGCCGCGCACTCGCCCGGTCCAATCATCGGGGCGCGGCGGCGGCCGGTCGCGATAGCCGTCGGCCGCCAACTCCGGCGGCAGCATCCTGCGTCCGGCAAAGTTCTCGTCCTCGTAGTAGCGCAGCTTGCGGGCGCGGATCGGCGGTAGGCCCGAGACCAGGACTAGCTCTTCGTGCGGCGGCAGCTGCATGACCTCGCCTGGGGTCAGCAGCGGCCGGGCCGACTCCTGACGTGAAACCATGACGTGGCTGAGCCACGGCGCCAGGCGATGTCCGGCATAGTTGCGCTGCAGCCGCAGCTCGGTCGCGGTCCCGAGCGCATCCGAGATACGCTTGGCGGTGCGCTCGTCATTGGCCGCAAAGGCGATGCGGACATGGCAGTTGTCGAGGATGGCGTTGTTTTCGCCATAGGCCTTGGCGATCTGGTTGAGGGACTGGGCGATCAAGTAGGCCCGGATGCCGTAGCCGGCCATGAAGGCAAGCGCGGTCTCGAAGAAGTCGAGCCGCCCCAAAGCCGGAAGCTCGTCGAGCATCATCAGCAGCCGGTGCCGCCGCACCTTGGCGGGGTCGCCCTCGAGCTGCTCGGTGAGCCTGCGGCCGATCTGATTCAGCACCAGCCGCACCAGCGGCTTGGTGCGGGAGATATCCGAGGGCGGGATGACCAGATAGAGCGTCACCGGCCGCTCGGCGTCCATCAGATCGGCAATCCGCCAGTCGCAGGCGGTCGTGGTCTGGGCGATGACCGGGTCGCGGTAGAGCCCGAGGAATGACATCGCGGTCGACAGCACGCCCGAGCGCTCGTTCTCCGACTTGTTGAGCACCTCGCGCGCCGCTGAAGCCACCACCGGATGGACGGCCGGATGATCGGACGTGCCGAGATGGTTGGTCGCCATCATCCGGCGCAGCGTGTGCTCGAACGACCGCTGTGGGTCGGAGAGGACCGTCGCGACTCGGGCGAGGGTCTTGTCTTGCTCGGCGTAGAGCACGTGCAGGATCACGCCGACCAGCAACGCGTGGCTGGTCTTCTCCCAGTGATTGCGGCGGTCAAGCGCCCCTTCGGGATCGACCAGGATGTCGGCGATGTTCTGGACATCGCGCACCTCGTGCGGCCCCTGGCGCACCTCGAGCAGCGGGTTGTAGCGCGCCGAGCGCGGATCGGTCGGATTGAACAGCAGGCAGTGCGAGAAGCGCGACCGCCAGCCTGCCGTCAGCTGCCAGTTCTCGCCTTTGATGTCGTGGACCACGGCGCTCTCGGTCCACGACAGCAGGGTCGGGATGACAAGGCCCACCCCCTTGCCGCTGCGGGTCGGCGCAAAGGCGATGACGTGCTCCGGCCCGTCATGGCGCAGATAGCGGTCCTGCCAGCGCCCCAGGAACACGCCCGCCGGCTCGAACAGCCCGGCGCGCTCGATCTCCTGACGATTGGCCCACCGCGCCGAGCCGTAGGTGGTGACGAGCCGGCTCTGCCGCGCCCGCCACAGCGAGCCGATCACCGCGACGACGATCCCGGCGAACCCACCGGAAGCCGCGATAACCCCCGCCTCATTGAACAGCGCCGGGGCATAGCCGTCGTAGACGTACCACCACTCGAAGAGCCGCCAGGGGTAATAGACCGGCCACGACAGCAGCACGAACCACGGCGCCCCAAGCGGCGGCTGGTAGCCGAGCTGCGCCGCGGCCCACTGTGTCGCCAGCCACAGCCCGCCGATGACGATGGCAAAGACGACGGCGATCTGGCCGAGGAGGAACTTGGTGGGCGTCATGCCGGCACGCGCAAAAACATGCCAACAGGAATCAACGGCGGCCCCCAAAAGGCCAATCGCCGTTATCTACGCCATAACGCGACGGTCCACGATCACGCCGCCGTCACAGGAAGAAATGCTGAAGCGAGCGCGACAGACTCTGGCGCTGCCGATTCCAACGACGGTAGACTCACGGCGTTGGAGGTGCCGATGCTTGCAGTGATTCTGTTGTTCGTTGGCCTCGGTGCGGCCTGTGTCGCGCTGTACCAATTCGCCGTGTTCGCGTTGCCGGTCTATTTGGGCTTTGCCGCCGGCTTCTGGGCGATCCATACTGGCGCCGGTGCGATGGGTGGCATTCTGGTCGGCTTCATCGCCGGCGCGCTGGTGTTCGTCGTCGGCCAGCTTGTGTTCGCCAGCGCTCGATCGCCGATCCTCCGCATCCTGATGGCGCTGCTCTTCGCAGTCCCGGCGACTTATGCCGGCTACAGCATCGTCCAGCAGGTCTGGGCGCTCAGCATGCCGCCAAATGCATGGCGATACGTGTTCGGGGTCGTGGCGGCAATGATCACGGGTGGTACGGCTCTTGCGCGCCTTTCTGCGCCGCTGCAATCAGCGGCCGTGCGGCGCGAATCAGTTCACAAACGGACTGCGAACAAGGCGCCGAGCCAGTTTGCCGCTTGAGGAGCGCCCTGAGGCTCGCGAACAGAACCGGGCGTGGTTGCCGATCACCCGCCGTCACGCTGGCTGCCTCGCATTCGCCGGATGCTGATGCACAAGGCGAGCACCGTCCCACAGTTCAAAACCCGCGAACTCTGCTTTGCGGTTCTCGAATAATTGCGAGGCGTGTTCGATTCCCGTTTCATCGGTCGTGCAGCGCACGACGTCGACCGCTCTGATGACACCATTCTTGAGGAAGTAGCAGCGCATCGCCTTCATTCCGACCACACTCCGATTGCACAAGAGATCACGAAGGGGTGCGGACGCTATCGACCGATTGTGAAGACATCGTGGCGTGATCGCGTGGATCGCATGAAATTCTTCACACGTTCGCGCGACGCGAATTCGTGATTGAGCAAGGTCGTGGGCGTTTGTGCCCATCCCTGATTCTAACGAGTGAGGACATTCCGAATGAGCAGAGCGATGAGTGACGCCGGTTCGGTTTTCGACGACCAGCCGTATCAGTAATTCGTTGTCCGTTTTGGCGTGAACCGACGGTGTGGCATCGCGCTTCATGGCGCGCTCCCCGCAGAACGCCCCGGTGAATCGCTAACGGCTGGAAGCGAGTGACAACTCCTATGCCGCCTTCACCGTATGCGCCTGAATCTCGACCCTGAGCTTCTTGCGCACGACACGGAGGATCGCCGCGAGATTGTCCATGGTCGGATTGCCGTTCTTCGACAGCATGCGGTGCAAGCTCTTCGCCGGCATGCCCGTGGCAGCGGCAAGCGTTTCAAAGCCGACGGCCGCATTGACGAGGTCGCGCAGCACAAGGCGCGCCGTGTCCGCCTCGCCGTTGAGGAACAGCGTGGCAGCCTCATCGAGCATTGCTTTGGCAAAGGCCGGATCGCGTCGAACCCGCTCGACGATCGTCTCTTTGAAATCCCGGGTCAGCGCCATGCCATTCACCTCTTGCCTTTCGCCTTTGCCGCCGCCTTGCGGGCTTTGTATTCGGCCCACATCGCCTTCGCCCGCTCGATGTCCACCTGCTGACGCTGCTTGGTACCGCCACCGAGCAGGATGATCAGCGACTCGCCGTCTTTCCCGAGATAGATCCGATAGCCCGGCCCCCAATCGATACGGCACTCGCCGATGGTACCGATCCATTTCACCCGCGAGGTGTTGCCCAGCTCCAGCCGCTCCACGGCCGTGGCAACCTTCGCAGCCGCCTGAGCATGCAGGCTATCGAACCAAGCCCGGTACGGACTCGATCCATCTTCCCGAATGTATTCGACGACGGTCAGCGTGCCCATATAGTCACATATACGTTACCATTAATCAAGGTCCAGTTCTATGATGACATCGCGGTCGTGGGCCAGTTCCGATTTCGGCTTTGGGTGGAAAGCGGACATAAGGTCCTTCGCTGATGATCTTCGCTTCAGCGCGCCTGCTGGGGAGCCGCGCGTTCTCCTGACCGCCGGTCTCAGCCGTGCACTGTCTCGTGGCGCTCAAGCATGCCGATGAAACCGGCGATCTTCCGCGCTCGCGTCTCTGGCTTCTTCACCGTTTCTATCCGGTAGAGTATCGCGTAGCGATTGGCTCCGGTCAGCGTTGCGAAGAAGGCTGCGGCCTCTGGGCTCTGATCGAGTGCTGCTTGAAAATCGGGCGGCACCTGGGCCTTGCTTGCAGGTGCATATGCAGCGTCCCACCTGCCGTCTGCCCGAGCAGCCTCGATTTGCGCCAGTCCACGTGGGCGCACTCGACCAGCCGCGAGCAGTTCTTCTGCACGCGCCCGGTTCACCTGCGACCATTTGCTACGAACCTTCCGAGGCGTGAAGCGAATGAGCCAGGACGCATCGTCATACTTATCGAGCTGGCCATCGATCCAGCCGTGGCAAAGCGCCGCATCGATGGCCTCAGTCTTCGTCACGCTCTCGATGCCAGAGTGCGCCTTCGCTAACTTAATCCAGAGCCCTGGCGAGTTGGCGGGCTGCGCCTCCAGCCAGCGTTCCAGAGCCGCAAGATCGTTGAAGGCGATAATCGGTAGGCCGGCGCGTTCTTCGGTCATGCAACAGTTCCATGGAAGCCTCGTATCAGCGGCGATCGAGGATTCGCTTCATGTCCGCAATGGGTCGAGAGCCGAGATTCATACTAACCCACTACCCATCACGCCGTCATGAAATCTCCCGCCCCTTGCGCTCGCGGCCGAGCGCCCAGGAAATCGACTCGCCACGCGCGACCCCGGAGACGTGCTTGCCGAGGTTCCTCTCCAGCACCGGACGCCACGGCACCAGGGTAAACTCCCGGCCTCTTTCGACGAGCGCGAACCGGCCACTCGCGAGATCGACCCGACGCCGATAGACGCCCTCGATGCGCCGGCCGGGCCGAAGTTCGGTGTAGTCGAGCCCGAGTTCGTCCGAGAGCTGCGCGCCGATGCGAGCCAGCTCGCGCCGGCGGAGCAGACTGAGCAAGTTCACCCGATAGACGATCCGATCTTGTTCGGTTTCAGCAAGATCTTGCTCGATGAGCCATCGCCGACGCCGTGCGAGCGCCTCACGCACTTCGTTCCCGAATCCCCTGTCACTGACGGCGGCGGGCTTCTCAGCCATGAGTTCGCGATCAAGCCAGGTGGCACCGTCGGCTCGGATCTGGCGATCGAGCGGCAGTGTCGACAGCGCCTCCACCAGCACTGGTGTCATCCGAGCCTGTGCACGCTCGTAGGCGGCGGTACGCTCGAGATGATCGGGCGCGATGATCCAGGTGCCATCGGGCTGCCGCTCGACGCCCACCTTGGCGCGGCGCATCGCTTCGAGCCGGCGCACGTGGGTTTCCGCCAATGCCGCCGTTGCCGACGGATCATGCCGCAGATGGATGTCGACGCTATAGCGGCCCCGCGTTGCAGCCGCGATCTCAGCAACGGTGCGGTCGACACGGCGTGGCGCCACCGGCTTGGGCTCGATGGCGACGATGGCGCCTTCTGGAGTCGGCTCGAGGGCATCGGCCCTGCCGATGTCGACGTAATGCGCGCGGCCATCCACGCCAGCGACGATGAGGTAATGGTGATCGTTAAGCTCGTCTGAGAGGCCGCGTCGGATGACCCGTCCGACCAGCCGCTCAGGCTTCGGATCGGCCGGATCGTAGATCGCGATGTCCGGCATCAGAGGCGGCCTGCCCTTACCTGCCAGTTCGTGATGGAGCGCCTTGATGATGTCGCCGCGCTCGCCCATGCGGCGGAGCACCGGTTCGAGGTCCGCTGCAAGACGCCAGCGCGATGGCGCAATCTCCTCGACCAGGCCGAGCCGCTTCAACTTCTGCAGCCGTCCTGCCCTGAGAGTCTGGTGAAAGGCGTCATCGGCAACCGTTCCGGAGCGGACGATCCCGTCCGCGTCCGCTTCGCGCAACAGCCCGCGGTCGAGGCTGGTGAAACGCTCCTGCTCGATCTCGGCACGGAGCCTGGCTTCGATCTGCCGGTTCGTGCGTGGGCCGAGGTCGAGTGTCACGACCTCGGCGGCACGCTCCCGCATGCCTTGGGTCAGGTACTCGCGCGCAATGATCAGATCCTTGGCGCGCTCGTCTTTACCCCTGAGCACGACATGGGTGTGCGGATGACCGGTGTTGTAGTGGTCGACGGCGACCCAATCGAGCTTGGTGCCGAGGTCCGCCTCCATCTGCCGCATGAGCCGCCGGGTGAAGCCCTTGAGATCGTCATATTCGATCGCATCCTCCGCCGAGACGATGAATCGGAATTGATGCCGGTCGCCGTCGCAACGCTCGAGAAAAGCCGGACCATTGGCGCGATCATGCTGAGCGTCATAGAGGTCGCCGGGCAGCCCATCGCGGGTAACGCCGTCGCGCTGCAAGTAGCGGAGATGGACCTGGGCACCCTTCAAGCCACGGCCGGCGAGTTTGATGAGCCGAGCCTTTACAATCACACGCCGGGTCCGGAAGGCAGCATAACGGTCACGGGATCCGAGTACCCGGCCGACGCCAGCGCCGCGGCCGATCCGGCTACCACTGAAACGACTCCGACGTCGTCGGCCACCGGCCGCCGCGACGCCCCGCTTCACCGCGCGCAGATAGGAACTGCGCAGCTGGCGATTGCCGATGCGACCGAGCCTTGGCTCGAAGTCATCATCGCGGCTCATGGCGATGCCCCGTGTTCAAGCTGCGGCCGACAACGCGGCGTAATGGAGCGGCGCCGACGCCGGAGGGATCGAGTTCGCAGCAGATCAACGGCTTGCACACTGGTTGGAGGGAAATGCGTGCGTTCCCTCCACCGATTCCGATGTGCAGACCGAGCGATACCCGACGGTAGGAGGGTTTCTTTTATCTTGCTCTCCGCGGCCCCGAAGACCCCTGCCGCTCGTGTCTGCACTGACATGCGTTCTGTTGCTCGCTCGACTTAGAAGTGATTCCGCGCTAACGGCACGAAGAGACGGCCCGCGGATTGACTTTCTGAGTGTGTGCCTGCGCCGTTGCGCACGACAAACAGTGTTCCGCTTGGACCATGATGGGCGCCCGCTCTGAGGGAATCGTTTGGCGGCCCAGAGCTATGTGCGTGCCCCTTCCGATTGACGAAAAACACTGCTCTCCGCGACGTAAAATCGGCCCTCTCCGACGTATCAGTATTGGCAACTTGAGCGCCTTCCGACGCGCTCGGCGCCTGCATCGCGAGCGCATCAGAACCGATGCGCGCGAGGTATCGGACCGTCTCGGAGGGCAGCGGCGTGCCGTCCTCAAGGTAGCGCTCGAACCGTTCCGGCCCCGCGTTGTAGGCCGCAAACAGGCCCGGATAGCCGTAGCGTTGGTACATGTCCGCGAGGTAGGCGGTGCCGGCAAGAACGTTGTCGCGCGGGGCGTAGGGATCGGGTCCCAAGCCAAGATGCAGCTGCATCGAGAGGTACGTTTGGGGCATGACTTGCATGAGGCCCATGGCTCCGGCCGGTGATGTGATCGGCACGCCATCGCGCGTCGTCCGACCGCCGCTCTCGGCTTTCATGACGGTTCGGATCCACGATTGCGGCAGTCCGAAGCGCTGCGCCGCTTCGGCAATGAGCGGCTGCCAGCGGTCCATGGTATGTGCTGCAACCGCGGTGATGCGCGGTTGCCATTCGGCATTCGGCAGGACATGCGTGCGCGCGCCGAACGCGAGTTGGCACACTGCGAGCAGGGTCACCGTGTCCAAATCGCCACCAGCCTGCCGATGATCGCGCGCCGCGTGACCGGCCCGAAATAGCGGCTGTCGAAGGAGTCCGGGACGGCGGCGTTGAGCAGGAACACCTGGCCCCGGCGTAGCGTCTGGCAACCGTGCCACGCCGGCAGCTTGCGCCCGCGCGTGTCGGCCAAAAGCCGTTTGGCGACGGGGTGGCCGTTGATTGTGATAACCCTGCCGCGGCTGCACACGGTGTCGCCCGCGAGCGCGGCGACATGCTTCGCGATGGGAGTGCCGGCGGGCAAATAATCGCGCGCGGCAGCCAGCGTGCGCGCGGCCAGCGGCAGCTTCGCCAGCACCAGTTCACCCCGCGTGATGGGGGCGTGCGACACGACACCATAGAGGCCAGTGGGCGCACTGGCGCTCGCGTTCCAGACCAATCGCGGGATCGGACGCAAGACCGCCGAGAGTCCGAGCATCGCCAGACCGAATGCGGCGCATTCGAGCGTCGTGCACTCACCGCGGCGCTTGGGCTTTGGCACGTGTGCGATGACGCCGGAGAGTGTCAGCAGACGAAACCTACGCATCGACCGTCCGGGTCTTGGCGCGTGAATCCGACCAGGCGTCGAGCTCGGCGATGTGATAGCGGACGTAGCGGCCGTGCTTGCGGTAGCGCGGTCCCTCGCCGGTGCGGCGCATGCGCTCGAGGGTGCGCGGCGACAGGCTGATGTAGTGCGCCGCCTGTTTGGTCGAAAGGAACGGGCTGCCCTTCTTGGCATTGGCCGCCCGTGTCGCATCGTCATCCATGGAGCACCTCGCCAGATGCACGCAGATCGCATCCACATGGGCGAGAGTGAGCGCGCGGCGGACGGCGCGGGACTGGCGAATACTCGGATGCGAGAATTCGCCACCCGGGACGAACAGCAAAAGCGGCGCAACGCGGCGCGAAAGTGCGGTCAATCAGCCGGAGCGACCGCGACCATGGATAGCCGCGCAAAAAAGATACGGGCGGCGGTATGAACCGCCGCCCGCGAGAGGCTCAGGCCGATGCCGGGAACAGGCCTGCGACGGTGGCGGTGGCCTCGCCGATGGTGCTCGGCTGCTCGCCATAGGCCTGGAACGGGAAGCGCACCAGGCCGGGCAGCCAGCCCTCGACCTTGGTGCGGCCGTTGGTGCCGGCAAGATGATCGCGGATGATCTGCTTCTGGGTCTTGGCGCGTTCCGCGACATTGCCGTCGGCCACCTCCTTGCCGGCGATATCGGCCAGGATGGCGTTGAGCGTGGCACGGTCGCGGACGAGCTCGAAGAAGGCGTCATCCGGCTGCCAATGCGTCCGGGCATCGACCCGATGATGGATGCCGACCGCCTCGACGACGGGGCTTCCGGCCGCCAGCGTCTCGGCCATGACGCAGGCTGCAACCCGCAGCACCTCGTCATCCGAGAGGGTCAGCAAGCGGGCGAACACGGCCGCCGTCTGATACGCGTCCCCGCTCGGCCACGCCACCGTGCCGTAATCATCGGGCCGGTCGAGAAGCGCTACGACCTGCTCGCGCTCCGTCCGAAACGCCTGCTGCGCGGGGCTGGCCGCGACGCTCTTGCGGATCGCTTCGCCGCGCGCCGCTTGCGGCTCGGCCTTGACCTGCCAGTGGCCCGAGGCGGCCACGGCATGGGCGACCAACAGCCGCAACGCGGTGCCCGGATGCGCCAGCAGCGCCAGCCGCACGACCGCATGGCGATGCAGTTCGAGATAGTTCTGCACGCCCTTGCTCATCGGCGGCTGCGTGGACGCGGCCTTGCTCCCCCTCTCACCCGAAGCCTTTCGCTTGGCGTTGCGCCGAGCCTCCTTGGCCGAAAGCCAGCCTTCGTGGAACTCGACATCGCCGCGCGGCGAGACGGCGATGAACACCTTGCCGCCCTTCTTCTTGGGCGTCTTGACGTGCTCCCAGGTGGCGAAGGACCGGCCCGGTTCGAGGATCACGACCTCGGACCAGCCGGCTTCCAGCAGGGCGTCGCGCTTGGCGGCGATGGCCTGGTTCTGCAACGCCCAGAACTTGGCCGGATCGGCAAAGTAAGCGTCCTCGCCGAATAGGTCGGTGACGATCTGGCCGGGATATTGGTCGAGTGGGAACAGCGCCACCTTGGTCGCGACCGACTGGCCGCCGAACAGCCACTGCTTCAACTGATACCCGGTCGGGGCGTAGCTCTCCGGGTCCTCGAACAGCTTGAGCCACTCCTTCTGCTGCGCCTTCGAGGCCAGCGTCAGATGCCGGATCGACTCGGCGTCGATCTCGTCCTTGCGGTAGGCCTCCCTGATCTTGGGCAACAGGTTGCCGAGGGCGAGACGCTGCTCGACCAGCCGGTCGGTCAGGCCAAAGGTGGTGGCGATCTCGGCCACCGACTTGCCGGCCTTGGTCAGCCGGACGAAGGTCTCGTACTGGGTCATCGCGTCGGCGTCGAGCCGGGCGACATTCTCGATCAGCGAGGCTTCGAGCGCCGCCGCGTCGTCGCCCGGCGCCATCACCGCGCAGGGCAGCGGCGCGATGCTCACCTGCTCCGCCGCCACCACCTTGGCGGCGAAGTAGCGCCGCCGGCCGGCGACGATCTCGAATTCCGCGCCGTCGGGCCGCACCAGCAAGGGCTGCAGGATGCCGCGCGCCCGGACGCTCGGCACCAGATCGGCGACATCCGGCTCCTTGCGGCCATGGCGCATGTTGACAGGGGAGATTTTGAGTTTCGTCAGATCGATATGCTGTAGGTCCATGATGGTCTCCACGGGTTACAAGGCCGGCGCCGCGACAACGGCGCCGGGCGCTTTCAGCGCTCCTGATCCGCTCGCAGCGGAAATTCCGTCCAGGTGATGCGCGCGTAGCGCGCGCCGTTCTCATCAGTGGTGATGGCGGGATCGTCCGGATCGGCGCCGTCGAGGTCGTAATCGCGCACCTCGACGCGCACCGGGCCGTTCTCGACGCGGGTGTGCTCGACGGCACCGCTGCGGACGATAACCGTGACCGACGGCGGCTCACCCTGCTCGGTGAAGCGGGCCGGGACCGGCAGCGAGGATTGCAATCCGTCGAACGGGTCCCACACGTCGCCTTCGGCGACGGCATCGACAAAGGTCGGGCCGCAAGCGTCGAGCGGCCGCCAGCCGAGATCGCTGTTGGCTTCCGCGATGGCCTTCTCAAGCGCTTCGTCCAGGGTCGGCGCCTGCACGACCACGGTGTTGGAATAATAGGCGGCGTAGGTGCACTGCACGGTCCAGGTCTTCATCGCTTGTCTCCGTCAGAACAGGCTCAGCTGGTTGCGCGCGTCCTCGTCGAACAGGCCGATGTTCAAGGGCTTCTGGGTGCTGCGCGGTGCCAGGGGCGCGTCCATCAACCGCTCCAGCCGCGCGCGCAGGCTCACCGGCCGGACGCCGGGAATGAGGAACTGCTCGCCCTCGGGCGTCGGCTCGGTGGCGGGCGGCTGGTCGGGCGCGCTCATACCGCGGCTCCGGTGGCGCGGAACGCGAGCAGGTAATCCGCCGCCTTGGAAGCGGCGCTGGCAGCGCGGAAGATGGCGCGGTTGTCCTCCCGCAGGACTTCCAGCCATGACCCGAGGTAGTCGGCATGGCGGACGGTCGGCACGATGCCGAGCGCGGCGCAGACAAAGGCGCTCGCCATCTCGGCGACCAGTTCCTCGCGGGCATAGAGCGCCGAGCCGAAAGGGCCCGACTGGTCGCGGCCAAGCCGGGATTTATGCCCCGTCCAGTGCCCCAATTCGTGAAAGCACGTGCGGTAGTAGTCGATGGGCTGGAAGAAGGCGGCTTGCGGCGGCACGCGGATGGTATCGCCGCTCGGAAAATAGACCGCTTCCCCACCCCCAACCCGAAAATCCGCCCCCGTCGCCGCGATCAGCGCTTCGGCCTGCGGCACGACGTCAGGCTCGGGCAGGACCACCGGGCTGCCGAGCACATGATCCGGCAGGCCGTCGCATTGGGCGACGTTGAATACGGTGAAGCGCTTGAGGAACGGCACCGCTTCGGGTTCCTCGCCCGCCTCGGCCGCGCGCTCTCGCTCAGCCTGCGGCACAAAGCGGTCGGCATAGAACACGGTCGTACCGCGCTCGCCGTGGCGCACATGACCGCCGAGCCCGAGCGCCTGCCGATAGGTGAGCCACTGCTGGGTGGCAAAACCTCGGGCGACGGCCGCATCCCACAGGATCAGAATGTTGATCCCGGTGTAGTGCCGGCCGGTGGCGGCATTCTGCGGCAGGCCCAAGGCGGTCTTGACCTGACCCCAGGGCTGGACCCAGGGCACCCGTCCCTGCTCCAGCTCGGCGACGATCCGGTTGGTGATCTCCTGATAGAAGCTGGTCCGCTGGGCACGGCTGCCCGACTGTTGGTCTCGCTGCATCGCTGGCCCTCCGCTCGAAACCCCGCGCGCCTTTCCCCGGAAGCGGGGTGGGCGGCGAGAAGCGACCGGAAGGCCCGCCGGCGGAGGCGGGCCGCACCCGGAGGGCCGGAACGAAGAGGAGGACCGAGCGCGGCGAGGTTGCGGCACGCCGCGGCGGGCCTAGACGGGCGCGCCGCCCACCCCGCGCCACCGGGAAAGGCCAACGAACAAGTTCATCGCGCGCACGCGCGATGGCCGCTGCCGCCCGCCCTGCGGGCGCCGCGCCAGGGAGCGAAGCCTGCAGGGCCGAGACGTCCTGAGCTCTGGCGAAGGACGGCTCGGTTCACGAGCGCCCGGCGCGCGCCGTCAGGCGCGCGGGCGCCCACACAACAGCACGGGAAACGAGATGTCAGCACCGGCGCGCCGATCGATGCCGAGATCAGCCGGCGTCGCCAGTTACATCCGTGCGGTTATGGATTTCTCGATTGATCGAACGCCGTCATGACGTTCGCTCAGTCGACGGAACGGGTATGCGGCGCTGTTTTCGGCCGCGTGCGTTTGGTCGGATGCCGGAGCAAGTCGCTGGCCTCGACGCCCAGCACTTTCGCCAGCTTGTCGACCATGTCGATGGTGGCGCCGTAGACGCCGCGCTCGAGCGCACTGATATAGGTGCGGTCGACATCCGCCTCATAGGCCAGCGCCTCCTGCGACAAGCCGCGCGCGTTGCGCGCCTGGCGCAGATTGCGGGCGAACACCTCCCGAATCTCCATGCCCAAGAGGCGAGCGCGTTGCGGTGGAATTCACCACGGAGTATCCTCGACAACCGGCGTGACGCCCGAAAGCGGCTCGATTGCTGTTTGCGACCCGGGTCCGAAGCGACGGCCATGCCGAAGACCGTGCCAACGCCGGCGCGCGCGGTGACCGAAACGACACTTGCGATGGAATTCGCAGCTTGCGATTCTACGAGCCGGAGCAGCGATCCGCTCGGGGGTTTTTACAGTTGCACGTCGGGCCAAGGTCCAAGCGACACCTTGTCCACCCTGCCGGCCAAAGGCGCCGTGCCATTGCGGGCGACGTTTAGGTTATAGGCGTCCAGCGGTCGGTTGGACCAGCCAGAACCGGAAGCGCGAACTGGCCAAGACGGCAGCAAGCGAGGGAATTCACGGATGACGAGATCGCGCGTCGATCTCAATCCCACGATTGCCGACGACGTGCCGTGGTCGGACACGATCACCGCTTACGACGAAGCTCATTTCGTGGTCTATCTCCGCCTGCTCGACGCGAGTGCCGATGGGGCGAGCGATGAAGAGATGGCGCGAATCGTGCTGGGAATCGATCCCCGGCGCGAGCCTGAGCGCGCGCGCCGGGCGCTGGAAAGTCATCTCCGGCGTGCGCGCTGGATGACGGAAACGGGATATCGCCATCTGCTCCGCGACTGAGCGATCGGCGGGCCGTTTTTAATGTGGCACCGATCCTATTTACCGCACTGATCGGTTTGCGTCTGTCGCTGCACGGATTCCGGGCGAAAGATCAGTGCAGGAATTGCCGGTAACCACCCACCATCAGCGCCCGCCCGCGGGCGACGGCGCGCCGGACCCGATCCAGCAGGTGACGGCGCGGGTCGGTCCAGTCGGTCGCGACGCGCTTAGCACCGAAGACCGCCACGGCAATCTCGCGATACGAGGCATCGGCGAGCCAGCCATCGAGCGCTTGCAGAACGACGCTCAATCGGCGCCCGCGCGGATCGGGTGGAAAGTACTGCGGTCGTAGCCTGCCGTGGTGATAGAGGTCGCTGAGACACGCCAGCAGCCTGTGCTGCGCACGGCGATCTGTCTGCGACGGGAGCGCATCAGCCAGGAGGTGAACCGGGTGTAGGACGCTGGCGCCGGTAACCGCCAGTTGCAGCGAGCGGCCTCCGTCCCGGAACAGAAGATGTTGTGTTCCGTCCGGCGCCAGCAGAAGTGTCGCGGGGCACGGAATCGCCGCCAACCGAAATGCGCTCAGCCGCGCAAATGAATTAGCCGGCAGCGCGATCATGCGGAGCACATATCGGCAGACGTCCGGATCCCACGACACGGAGGCTGCAGTCGCATCGATCGCTGGTGCGTCGGCGAAACATCAATCCCCACTCGCGCAGGCGGCCGTTGTGCGGGGTCGTTATGATCGTTAACGCGCGCAGCGATGCGTCGGTGACGGTTCGGCTCGATGTGTCGAGCCAGGCGCCGTGAAAGTCCGGGTTGCGGCGGAGAAACTCCCACGCCCAGCCCTTGCGCGGCAGCGCGTCGATCGGGTCGTAGGTTTCGCGGCGGCGCCAATCCATGGCCGCGGCCTCCCAAATCCAATGCGGTGTCCTTCGTCATTGGCCGCTGCACCCCCTCGAGCGTTGGCCCATCCAGAAAAGCAGTCCGCTACGGGCGGAACGCGAGTTTAGGCCGCCTCAACGATCACCGGCGCCCAGAGCGCCGGACTCGTGATTCCGCCCCCGTTGCGTATGCGCAGGAGCGCTGCGGTCGAGACCTCGAGGTAGCCCGCAACCGCCAGGGTGTTGCCGATCGCCCGGGGCTCCGCGATCCGGCGCAGCGGCCAGCCGGCACGGCGCAGGATGCGTTCCATGCGGGCGTCGGTCACGGTGACAATATCGGTGAGCCGCCGCGACAGGCCGAACTCGATCATGCCGGCAAAGAGCTCGAAGGTCGCGACCGCGATACCGGTCTCCGCCTTACGCGCCTCGGGCGGCAGGTCGAGCGCGAACCGGCTGCTCTCCCAGAGCGACGCAACAGCCGGCACTTGGCTACTGCCCAACAGCGATGGGAACACGTCGCGCAGCATGGTCGGCCCGGTCGATGGGAGGAGGCGGACACAGCCTTGGAACGACCCATCCGCGCCGCGTTGCAAGAGATACGCCGGGTGCAGCGCGTCGAATTCGTCGATCTCGAGATCGCCGCTGACTTGGACGTCCCAGTGGAGACGGTCCTTGAAGACGCGGTAGCGCAGTCGGTGCATCGCAGCGAGCTCGTTGACAAACTCGCCGTAAAGCTCCGACGTAATGAGCTGCATCATCGCCGTCCTCCTGCCACGAATCGAATGCCCGTATTGCAGTCGAACGGACCAACGGACGTATCCTGTACAACTGCACAGGATGCCGACGGACCGCTAGCAACCTAGCGGCTGCGATGCGGCGAAGCGGGCGACGGCCTGGCAGACCGACCGAACGCCGAGTTTGGCCTTCGCATTCTCGAGGTGAAAGGCGGCGGTCCGCCGTGAGACGCCGATAATCTGCCCGATCTCCCAGGCGGATTTGCCGCGGGCCGCCCAAGCGAGACATTCGTACTCGCGCGGCGACAGCGCGACGCCATCGACGACACGTTCCGATGCGAGTTTACGCCGGGCATGCGCATGGAAGTACATCGCCATCAGCTGCAAGGTGGGGCCTTGCTTCTCGATCGCGTGCCGAAAGGCGGCGTGCGGCACATCCGCGGCGAAGGTGACGGCGGCAACCGGACCACGAGAGTCATGGATCGGTACGGTGAAGCCACAGCGAATGCCAAAAGCGGCAGCCTCCTCGAACAGCTGTCGCTGGGTGGGAGACCCGTTGAGCGCGACCTCCCTGCCCCATTCGAACGGCTCAGTGGCCCGTAGCGCCGCAACAATGACCGGATCGAACCGCTCGTAGTGCTGCTTCAAATAATGCGCCGTCCACGCGGGCGGGTACGTCGAAATCAGCTGTGGCGCGCCGCGCAAACGGCTCGGCAAGGCGAGGTAGGCAAAGCACGGCACATCGAGCCGTGTCGCTGCCGCCACGATGGTGGCGCGCAGCGATGCGGCATCGGTGCTATTCGCAAGCCCATCGATGAACGACTGGAAGATCTGATGCATGGCTCGGCCTGAACTTAGCGCCGGACAATGGTGTCGGAACCGTTCTCTGCGGCGGTGCCAACACGGCTGGGGCAGAAGGTCAACAATTCAGTGACGGGCTCACAGTGCGGGTCCGGCGTCACGTGATGGTGTCGCGCCGAAGCTCGGCAAGGCGAGCTGAGGAGAATAGTGCATAAAGGCACCACCCCCCGCCGCAGGCGGCTATCGATCAAACATGCAGCGGCCACCCGAACCGCCGTTTCGGGAATCTCATGATGGTTCACCATGTCGGCGCCATTGGGCATGCAGAGCGGCGCCAGGGCGTGCCGATTACCCGATACGCGGGCGCGCTCAGGCCGGCAGTGAGCTCTTGTCCCCGACGAGTCCGTTGACGCCGCAGCGGCGAGCCTACTCAAGGTACAATCCAAGGTAGATGAATATTGTTACCGAACATCGACGGGGAAGTCGGTGACTTTTCGGGGGCTAACCCTCGATCGATCCCATGTTGGTAACCGAACGCTGCGTTCGCGGTCGTCCGCAGCCCGCCCTCGACTTTATGCGGCGGCGCGCACGAGCGATCCAATCACCGTGATTTTCGCCGCGTCGGCAGACGGGGAACGCGGGCGCGACGTGGCCGGGCACGGAGTGCAGAGCCCACGGTTTCAGACCCTTACAGCATGCCCGAGAGGTATTCCGCGCCGGCTTTTTATACACCCGGGGTCCTGCCTAATCGCACGGCACGGTGACGTGAAAACCGTCAGGTCCTTCGAATCGCTGCACCGAGCCGGTAACGATCTCGTGCATAAGACGATCGAGGCTCATTCCGAGAATCCGCGCGACGTCCGCCCATGATCCGGCGGAGCCGATCTCCTTCCCATTCAGAAAGACCGGCTTTTCACGCGCCATATTTTGGCTCCCGTTCGAGCATCGTCACGGGCCTGTCCCGCGCGTACAGGCGACGATTCCAAGGTTCCCGCCTTTCCCCATACCGCGAAATTATAGCGCACCGCTCTACGAATAGGAACTATCGTTCCTGGAAACATCGTTCTCCATCGGCTGCCATCGCGCCGTGGACCTCAAAGAGGCGCTGGCGATCAATGTGCGTCACGTTCGCCATGGCCAGAAAGTGACGCAAGAGGAGCTCGCCGACCGAGCTGGACCAGCGCTCGCTATGTCGGTTCAATCGAGCGCGGCGCGGTATCAGCAAGCGTCAGCGTGTTGGGGCGGCTCGCCAAGGCATTGGACGTTGACCCATGCCAGTTGATCCGTGTCCCGCAGCGTCGTCGATAAGCTTTCCCGTGGCTGTTAAGAGCTTGAGATCGTCGAGATAGTCAGCCCACCACTGCATCATCTTGACACGCTAGTCCCAAAATTCGCCGCGGGCGTAGGCGCGGCGGACATCGTTGATCTCAATATGTGCCAGTTGGCGCTCGATGGCGTCGGGATGCCATTTCCCGCATTCGTTCAGCAGGCTCGACGCCGTTGCTCGGAAGCCATGAGCCGTAACCTCGTCCTTGCCGTAACCAAGCCGTCGGAGCGAAGCATTAAGCGTGTTGTCGGAAATCGGTCGTGCGCCAAGACACTCAAGCCGATCCTCAAGGCCCAAGTTGATGAACGTTCCTATCTGATGACGGATGATGGTGGTGAATTTCGGAAACTCAAACTTGGCGACAATTTCGGCGGTCGCGGCACCGTCAACCACAGCGCGGGTGAATATGTCCGTACTGGCGGTTTCCATCACACAAACACGATTGAAAACTATTTCAGCATCTTCAAGCGCGGAATTACCGGCACCTATCGCCGACACCACGATCCGCAACACGGCGAGCCCGCTCGACCGGTTGCGGCTGGAGGTCGTGCCGCCCGCCTGATCGGCCACCATGGCGCCCGCGCTGGAGGTGGCGGAGATCTTCCGCCACCATGGTGATGCCTATCGCCGCGCGCATGCCGGACGCCTCGGGCGCGTCGAGCGCTGCGTCATAAGCGCGGTCGCGGCGTGCCGGACGGCGTCCCTCGGCGGCCATGTCGAGCGGTGCGAGGAATGCGGCTTGGTCCGCGTCGCCTACAACTCCTGCCGCAATCGGCATTGTCCCAAGTGCCAAGGCCTGGCTCGCGCCGAATGGCTCGCCGAGCGCCAGGCCGAGCTGCTGCCGGTGCCCTACTTCCACCTCGATGATAGCGCGATTTGGTCCTGGCCGAGACTCTTGAACAACGCCCGCCGGGGTGGCGAGGCGCGCTATGGCGCGATGTCGCGCAGGAAGCCGAAATCGCATCCCTGGTCGGCCTGCAGCACCGTATCGAGATAAAGCTTGCGGTAGCCGCGGCGAGCCTGCGGCGGAGCGGGCTGCCACGCGGCCCGACGACGTTTGAGCTCGGCTGGCTCGACCAGCAGATCGAGCTGGCGCGCGGCAACGCTGAGGCGGATGCGATCGCCGTTCCGCACCAGGGCAAGCGGGCCTCCCAAAGCTGCCTCCGGCGTCACATGCAGGATGACGGTGCCGAAGGCCGTGCCGCTCATTCGCGCGTCGGAGATGCGAACCATGTCCTTGACGCCGGCGCGCGCTAGTTTCGCCGGGATCGGCAGGTAGCCCGCCTCGGGCATGCCGAACTTGCTCGTCGGGCCGGCATTCTGGAGCACCAGGAAATCCTCGGGTGCTACGTCGAGCGCCGGATCGTCAATGCGACGGGCAAGATCCTCCAGCGAGGAAAACACCACCGCCCGCCCCTCGCGCTCGAAGAGGCTCTGGTCAGCAGCCGAGCGCTTGAGAATGGCGCCGCGCGGCGCTAGCGTACCGAACAGTGCAACCAATCCGCCGACCGGCTCGATGGGCTCGTCAGCGCCGCGAATGACCCGGCGATCGACGAAGACGTTGGTCTCGGCGTCGAGCCTCTCGGCCAGGGTCTCGCCAGTCACCGTGATGCAATCGAGGTGGAGCTTGGGACGGAGCGCGCGGAGCACCGCCCCCACGCCGCCTGCAGCGAAGAAATCCTCCATGTAATGCGCACCGGTCGGTTTCAAATTCACCAGAACCGGCGTGGTTTCGGAGAGCTCGTTAAGCCACGCGAGCGAGATTTCGATGCCGAGCCGGCCGGCGATCGCGGTGAGTTGGATGATGGCGTTGGTCGATCCGCCAACGGCGAGCATGATGCGGAGCGCGTTTTCGACCGCGTTCCGAGTGACGATGCGTCGCGGCGTCAGCTTGCTGGTAGCGGCGCGCAGTGCTTGGGCACCAGTCGCTTCGGCCGCCCGCAATCGGTCGGCGTGAACCGCAGGAATCGCCGCCGTTCCTGGCAGCGACATGCCGAGGGCCTCGACGATGCAGGCCATCGTGCTGGCGGTCCCCATGACGGCGCAGGTGCCCGCTGTCGTAGCCAGATTCTTCTCGATGGCCTCGATCTCCTTAAGTCCGATTTCTCCGGCGCGATAGCGCGCCCAGAAGCGTCGGCAGTCGGTGCAGGCGCCGAGCCGCTCGCCCTCGTAGCGCCCCGTCATCATCGGACCCGCCACGAGCTGGATGGCCGGTATATCGGCTGAAGCCGCCCCCATGAGCTGCGCCGGCACCGTCTTGTCGCAACCGCCCATCAGCACCACGGCGTCCATGGGCTGCGCACCGATCATCTCCTCGACGTCCATCGACATGAGGTTGCGGAACATTAAGCTCGTGGGGCTGAGAAAGACCTCGCCGAGCGAGATCGTGGGAAACTCGAGCGGCAGGCCGCCTGCCGCCAGAACGCCGCGCTTCACTGCTTCGAGCAAGTCGGGAAAGTGCCGGTGACAGTTGTTGAAGCCGCTGGGGGTATAGGCGATCCCAATCACCGGGCGCGCCAGTATGTCGCGCGAATACCCCATAGACGCAGCGAATGAGCGCCGCAGATAGAGCGAAAAATCGCGATCGCCGTAATCGGTCAGGCCGCGCGCTAGCCCGCGCCGGCCCTCATCCTCGGCCATGCGCGCGCTCAGAGCCGGTATTTGACGTATTTGGGCTCAAGATAGTCCTTGATGCCGAGCATCCCGCCCTCACGGCCCATGCCGCTTTCCTTGACGCCGCCGAACGGCGCCTCGGCGGTTGCCAGCAGCATCTCGTTAACGCCGACCATGCCGACCTCGAGCGCCTCGGACGCGAGTATCGCCCGGCGCAACGAGTTGGTGAAGACGTAGCCCGCAAGACCAAACGGCACATTGTTGGCGCGCGCGATAACGTCGTCGAATTCCGTGAAGCCGGCGATTGGCGCGACCGGCACGAACGGCTCTTCCGTCATGACGCGTGCATCGTCCGGCACATTGCCGAGCACGGTCGGCTCGAAGAAATAGCCGCGATTGCTGTCGGGCGGCGGCCCGCCGCCGGCGAGAACGCAGGCGCCGCGTCGCTTGGCATCGTCGACCAGCGCCTTGGCATGATCGAGGCCGCGTCGATTGGCGAGCGGCCCGACCGTGATGCCCTCGTGCAACCCATGGCCGATCTTGAGGCTCTTGGCGAGCGCGGCGAAGGCGGCGCTGAACGGCTCGCGGATACTCTCATGGACGTAGAATCGGCTGGGCGAGATGCAGACTTGGCCGCAATTGCGGAACTTCGCAGTACCGGCGGCGTGCGCGGCGGCGACCGGATCGGCGTCCTCGAAGACGATAACCGGGGCGTGGCCGCCCAATTCCATCGATACCTTCTTGACGCCATCCGCGCAAAGCCGGAGCAGACGCTTGCCGACCGGGACCGAGCCGGTGAACGAGACCTTGCGCACGATGGGCGAGGCGATTAGGTGAGAGGCGATTGGATCGGAGCTGCCGGTCACCAAGTTAACAACCCCGGCGGGTATGCCCGCGTCGTGACACGCCTCGATCAACGCCATGCATGAACCCGGCGATTCACTCGCGGGCTTAACGATGATCGAACAGCCGGCCGCGAGTGCCGCCGCGATCTTGCGCGCCGGCAGCAGAGCCGGGAAATTCCAGGCCGAGAATGCGGCGACCACGCCGACCGGCTGGTAGATGACCGCCAGGCGATTCTCCGGCGTGCGCCCCTCGATTGTCTGGCCATAGATGCGCTTGGTCTCCTCGGCATACCATTCGAACTGGTCGGCGGCGGCGTTAGTCTCGCCTTGCGATTCCGCAAGCGGCTTTCCTGTCTCCACCGTCATCATGCCGGCGATGGAGCCGACGCGCTGGCGGACGAGATCGGCTACCCGGCGCATGTGCAACGAGCGCTCCCACGGCGAGGTGGCGCGCCAAACCTTCAGCCCGTTTCGCGCGGCATCGAGCGCGGCATCGAGATCCGCTGCATCGGCGGCGGGAATCGCGCCGACCGTTTCCTCCGTCGCCGGATCGACCACCAGGAGCGTTTTGCCGTCTCGTGCCTGGCGCCAATAACCGTCGATATAAAGCCCGTAGTTCTCGTACATCTTCCTTACCTTGCCCCCAATCGTCTCCGCTAGATGTCCTGCCCGTGATAACGGTCCTGAACCTCGGTGCACCAATTGCCCACGTTCCACGCGCCGTAAGCGCCCATGCCGCCGCGTGGATCTGGACCCGCATAGACCGGCACGTGGACCACCGAAAGCCCGGCATGCTGATGCGCGGCGCGGAGCGCGGCCTGGAGTTCGCCGACGGTGGTGCCACCGAATATGGCCTGCACACCGTTCACCGCAGAAGCCAACCGCACATAGTCGACGGCAACGGAATCGTTGGTGCGGAAATCGTGGCCGTATTGCGCTTCTTGAAGGCCGGTGATGGCGGCCATGCGACGGTTGTCGAAAATCACCACCATACCCCGCGCCCCAAACTCCACGGCGTCGATCAGGATTTGCGGATTCATCATGAAGGAGCCGTCGCCGCAGAAGGCGATGCCGTATTCGGGTGCATCGGCGAGGCCGGCCGCGGCGATGGCGCTAGGAGCGAAGCCCATATAGGAGGCGCCGGTCTCGGTGAATGTGCGCCGCGGGCGGTCGTCCTCTATGATTTGGAAGCCGTTGGCCTGCACGTCGCCCGCGTCGAAATACTTGACTGCGTCGATCGACTTGGCGAAATCGGCCACGGTCTTGATGGCAACCGGCTGGGTTAGCACGGGCCGGCCCCATGCGGCGTCGGCCAGCGGCGGCGTCGCGTAACGCTGCTCCTTGAATAGCCGCCACTCGGCTTTCTTGATCCGGCAAGCATCGAGCCATCCTCGCTGCGTGTCGAGCTTGACACCGCCGTTGCGCTCCAGCGCCGCCAGAAGGCGCGCAAGGTTGGCGCCGATGTCACCAGGCAGCGCCAGCGTCTTGTTGTAATGGTCGACATCGGCGAGATCGCCGTTGAGATTGATCACCGCCTCGGCCTTCTCGTAGCCGATGCCGGAGCAATCGGCTTGGCACACGCCGCGCGAGCCGATGATGATTGCGAGGTCGCCATTGGCCATCGCGTAGTTGCCGCTGATCGAGCCCTTGCTGCCGCCGACATGCATGTTATGCGGATGGGCATCGGGCAGGACGCCGAGAGCGCCGGGCGACAGCACCACTGCGCCGCCGACCCTCTCCGCGAGCTGCCTGATCGCCGGTCCGAAGTCGCGGCTGCCGCCGCCAACTTTGATGACGACGCGGCGGTGCCGGCGGATACGGTCGGCGGCCGCGTCGAAGACAGCCTCATCGACCACGCCCATCCTGGGCAAGGACCGGCATGACGGCAATGCGGCGAGATTGAGTCCGGCAATCGGCGCCGGCTGCATATTGATCGGCAGCAAGAGATAAAACGGCCCAGGCCGGTAGGGATGGCCGACGCGCAGCGCGCCGCGCCGCAACGCGTCGCGCAGGGCGTCGGGCGTGTGCAGCACATAGGACTCGCCCATGAGCGCAGTGATGCGGCCGAAGAGCTCCTGTTCGGGCTTCGGCACCTGCTGCATGTTGTAACCTTCGCCGTGCGTCGTCTCGTCACCGTAGATGTGATAGACGCCGACCCCGTTAGACGCCGCCGCGAGCGAGCCAGCCATCGCCTGCATTGCACCGGGGCCGATCGAAGTCACCACCGCGCAAAGCTCGCCGAATTGCCAGCGCAACACGCTGGCGACGTGCGCCATCTCCACCTCGTTACGGAAATTGTAGGTGAAGGTGGCGCCCTCTTCCTGGTAGACCCGCAGCACTTCGGCGAGATCGGTCGAACCATGACCGAAGATCGCGAGATACTTGCGCACGCCCTGCTTGAGGAGGCCGAGCACCACGCCCTCGGAGAGGGTCACGTCGACGCGCGCCGGAAGTTCGCCGGCGGCGACTGCTGCGTCGATCCCGCCAGCGCAGGCGATGGCACGCGCCCGCCGACGCATGGCGAGAGGTGCCGGCACCGCCGGCGTGCCGACACGTGCCGTCGGATCCCGCGTGGGCGCGCCGCCGACGATTTTCGCGTCGATGCTCACGCCGAGGTCCTCTCCTTCGCCACCCGGTCGCTCGTCCGCATACTCGGCTCCTCCCAGACCGGCGGGCTGAACTTCAGCGGAATGATCATGAGACCGGCGACGATCGCCATGATGCCGGCGACGCTGATGGCGAAGGTGAATCCGTGCTCGAGGATAAGCACCGTCGACAGGATGCCGCCATAGATCCCACCCGAACCTTTGGCGACCGCATAGAGGAATCCGTAATTCCCGCCGGCGGCCGCCTCGCCGAAATAGTGGCCGATGGTGATCGGAAAGAGCGAGAAGAGCGATGCCCAGAAAAAGATCGCCAGGATCGCCGCGACGACGAACAGAGT
>DATLTH010000650.1:0-4884 GCA_035533695.1 Allostellaceae bacterium
GCTCGGCCGCGCCTTCGCCACGGCGCGCTGGCCGGTCGACTGGATGATGTGCCTGGTGGTGCCGGCGCTCGCCGACAAGGGGGTGGCCAGCGGCTACGGCTACAAGCACTTCAGTCGCAGCGTCATCTACCCGGGGTCGCACCTTGGCGATCTGGAGATGGTGCTCGCCTATCTGTCGCCGGACGAAGCCTACGCCGATTTCGCTGAATTCAGCTCCAACGGGCTTTCCGATCCGACATATTTCGGCGACTCGAACTCGGATTTTGCGGCGAGCCGTCTCGATAACATCGTCACCAAAATTTCGTCGGTGCCGGTCGTCCACGGCAACATCAGCCTTTCGTAGTGGGTCACATAGGGCGTCGCCTGGCGCTGGATCGATGCGGTGACGTGGTCGTAGCGCGGCTCGCCGGTGTTGGCGACGCTCTTATAATATTCGGCGACCCATGACCCGTAATCCTTGTCGGGGAAGTTCACCAGCTTGTCGCCGAGCGCGGTGAAATGATAGCGCGAGCCCGCCCAGTTCGAATGCGCATCGCCGATAAACCGGAAAACGGGATCCGCCGGCTGCGGCTTGACGCCGACGATCATCATATGCCGCAATAACTGATGGTTGAGGGCAAACGGGATCAAGCCCGAGTCGAACTGGCCGAACGACATCCGCCATTTCTGCGCCATGACCCGGAATGTATTGTCCTCGTCGCGAAGCAGCTGCGTATAGTCTTGCGGCTCGACAATGAACCGCTCGCGCGACGTGGCGACAAATTCCGGCGCCGTGAGCCGCGACAGCCGAACCATGGCCTGCTCCGCGGAAGAGGTGATCTCGGATTGCCACGATCCATCGAAGTACTTGATGCGGAAGAGCTTGACGTTCGATGACTGGATCTGCTGCTGGACGCCGAGCACGGCCGCCAGGCTGACGTTGCGCGGGTGCAGCTCAACCTCGATGATCGAGCGCTCGATCATCGAGAACTTGATGAAGCCGAGGTTTTTGACGGCAAACGCTTCGGCGTCGTAATCCGGTTCCGGATCGCCGAGGGCGTCGAGAAACTCGCTGCTGCCCGGCAATACCCACTGGCCTTCCTGGGTAACCAACATCGTCAGCCGATTCACCGAACCCTCCCATGTGCGGCACGGAACCGCTCTACTCGCGCGTTCGGAGCGTGACAGCGAATCGTAAAGAAATCGTAGACTTGATCGACACCGCGCAGCCGATTCGCCGGAAAAGCGAATGCGCGGCGAATGCGGGTCCGGTGCCCGATCATTTCGCTCCCTGGTGATTTCGCGTACAACCGCGGCATTAGGTGACTTGCGGACAGGCGATGTCGGCCCAACCGAATCTGCTCACCGGATCGGATCGGCGCTGGGCGACGGCGGCGCTGATGCTCGCCACCGCGATGCAGGCGGCGGACACCACGATCGTCAACGTCGCGCTGCCGCAGATGGAAAGGACCTTCGGCGGCGGCATCGAGCTCGGCGCCTGGGTCATGACGAGCTATCTGGTCGCCGCCGCTATCGTCGTGCCGCTGACCGGCTGGCTGCGCCGCCGGTTTGGTGCGCGACTGCTTTACGGCACCGCGCTCGGCCTCTTCGTCCTTGCATCGCTGCTCTGCTCGCTGGCCCCTTCGGGCCCGGCGATCATCGCGTTCCGGCTGATGCAGGGCGCCGGCGGCGGGGTCATCCCGGCCTTGGCGCAGGCCACTCTGCACGATCTGCACCCGAGAGAACGATACGGCAGGATTCTCGGGATCTGGGGCGCCGTCGCCATGCTCGGTCCGATATTGGGCCCGGCGATCGGCGGCGTGATTACCGATATCGCCTCGTGGCGCTGGGTCTTTGCGATCAATCTGCCGCTCGGCATCGTGGCGTTCTGGCGAATGCGCCACATCCTGCCGGCGAGCGGACCGACCGTGAAGGCGCCGTTCGACATCGTCGGTCTGCTGCTGATGATCGCCGGCATCGGTGCGCTGCAGCTCTCTCTGCAACGCGGCATCGGCCATTCCTGGGTGCGGTCGCCGGAACTGATCGGCGAAGTCGCGATCGCAGTGGTTGCCTTCGGATTTATAGCGGCACGGGTGAGCCGTTCGGGCTTGACCATCCTGCGCCTCGACGTGTTCCGGGACATCAACTTTGCCGCCGCCACTTTCTACAATTTCATGACAAGCGCGCTGTTGTTCACGACGATTGTTTTTCTGCCGGCCTTGGCACAAGGCCCGCTTGGCTTTTCGGCGACCGTCGCTGGCCTCACCATCGTTCCGCGCGGCATCTTGATGATGCTCGTTGTGCTGGCGGTAGGGCGGGTGATCGACCGGATCGATGTGCGGATCGTGCTGGCGGTCGGATCGATCCTGATGGCGATCGGCCTCGCCGTGCTGACGACGAGTCACTCGCCCGGCGACCTCATGCGGCTGGTTCTCGGCAGTACCGTCCAGGCGATGGGCGCCGGGATGATCCTGATGCCGCTCAGCACCCATGCTTTCGCGACGCTGCCGGTGGAGATGCGCACCGATGCGGCCGGGTTATACGCCTTGCTCCGCCAGCTCGGCTGCGCCACCGGATTGGCTGTGATGAGCGGCGTGTTGCAGCTGAAAATCTCGACGCACCTGGCAGCGCTATGGCCGGCCGTCGCGGCCGGAGCGGCCGGAGCGCCGCAAGGTCCGGGGCTCGTGGCGGGCGCTACGCTGCAATCCTACGCCGACTGCTTCAGCATGATGGCGATCGCCGCGATCGTCGTAATGCCCGGCATCCTGCTGTTCCGCGCGAGCGGCGCCGATAAAGCGGCGACCGGGACCGGCGTGGCGTAGCGCAGTCGCGTTATCGTCCGCGCACTTCCCGTCCGGCCACCGCGTCAGGCGACGGCGCGCTCGCTGCCGGAGGGGTCGATCTGGGTCCGGATGCGGTCTTCGATCGCCTCGGGCACCGGCGATTGCTGCGGCAGGATGACGCGCACCCGCGTGCCTTCCCCCGGGTTGCTCTCGATGATCATTCTGCCGTGATGCGCTTCGACCAGCCCTTTGGCGATCGGCAAACCGAGACCGGTGCCGCCGTGCGTGCGGATTGTCGCCGGGCTGGCCTGGCCAAACGGCTGCAAGGCCCGCTCGACCTCCTGCGCGGTCATGCCGATGCCGCCATCGGCAACCTCCAGCACCGGCATTCCCTCCGCATCGATCGCCGCGCGGACTTCCACCCGGCCGCCGTCGTGGGAAAACTTGACCGCATTCGACAGCAGATTGAGCAGAACCTGCTTGATCGCGCGCTCGTCGGCCCAGATCGCGATATCGCCCATCGGCAGGCTGCTGACAAGTTTCAGGCTGTGGCCGCGGGCCTGCTCGCCGACCATGCGAAAGGCTTCCGCGATCATCGGCCGCACGGCGACCCGCTCCGGCACCAATTCCATCTTGCCGGCCTCGATTTTCGACATGTCGAGGACATCGCCGATGATCGACAGCAGCAACAGCCCGCTGGTATGGATGTCATTGATGTATTCGAGCTGCTTGTCGTCTGCGACCGGGCCGAGCAGTCCGCTCGAAATCGCTTCGGAAAAGCCGATGATGGCATTCAGCGGCGTCCGCAATTCGTGGCTCATATTGGCGAGAAAATCGCTCTTGGCGCGATTGGCGAGCTCGGCCTCCGTCAGGGCCTGCCCCATCTTGTCCTCGGCGGCTTTGCGCTCGGTGATGTCCGAATAAAGCGAGACGACGGCGCCATCCGGCATCGCGTGCCGCCGGATCTGCAGCACATGCCCCATCATGGTCGTGCGCTCCAGCACGGCCGGGAGCTCGCGGTAGAAGCGCTCGACGCGTTCGCGAGCCTCTTGCGCCGGATCTATTACCGGGCCGAAATCGCCCCGCTGCGCCTGATACAGCAGAATGTCGTGCAATGAGGCGGTCGCCAGGTCCATCGGCAACTTGAGCAGCGTAGCGAACCGGGCGTTCCAGGCAACGAGCCGCCCGTCGCGCGCGAACACGCTGAGCCCTTCGCCCATGTGCTCGAGCGTATTTTGCAGCAGCGCGCTTTGCTCGGCGAGTTGATGCTCGTGCGCGCGCTGCTCGGCGCTGCTGCGCCGCTGTCGGATCAACGCCACGCTCACCAGCGACCCGAGGCTCCCCGTGATCATCGCAAACATGATCTCGCGATGCGTCTCCGACATCGGCACGAACGCGCCGGCGCTGTAGGCGATCACCGCGAGAGCGCTGAGCACGACCAGGGCATATTCCGAATGGATCAAATTCCGCACGCGCCACGCCCGCCGACGCCGCGATCCGCTGTTGTCCTGAGCCGCCATGGCTTCGCACCGGGAAACAAACGCCCGAGTCTTACGAGGCTACCGTTAATTTTTGGTTAGGCCGCGTGCTGCCCGCCCGCGGCCTGCGGGGTCAGGATCAGCGCGTCGAGGGCGACGGCGCCTTCGCCCTTGGGGCGCACCAGCAGCGGGTTGATGTCGATGCTGGTGAAATGGCCGCGCTGTGCCGCCGCGAACAGCGACAGCCGCGACAGCGCCAAAGCCAGCGCATCGAGATCGCAGGGCATCTGGCCGCGCGCCCCCTGCAGCATCGCGACGCCGCGCAATTCGCCGATCATCCGGTGTGCTTCCTCGATCCCGAACGGCGCGATGCGGAACGTCACGTCGCGCAAGACCTCGACAAAGATGCCGCCCAATCCGAGCATGACCACGGGGCCGAACACCGCGTCGTCCTGCACCCCCAGAATCATCTCGACCCCGCCCTTCAGCATCGGCGAGATCAGCACGCCCTCGATCGTCGCGTTCGGCGCGTTCGCCTGCACGCGGGCGATCAGCCGCTCATAGGCTTCGCCCAGCTCGCCGGCAGGCACGTCGAGCATGACGCCGCCGACTTCGGTCTTGTGGGTTATCTCGGGGGAGACGAT
>DATLTH010000651.1:0-11341 GCA_035533695.1 Allostellaceae bacterium
GCGGTCGAGAGCCTCGTCGGCGACGTGTTCCAGCTCGGCAACACCGCCTACCGCATCCGCCGGGTCGAGCGCGGCACGATGCGGGTCGAGGATGCCGAGGGCCAGCCGCCCAACATCCCGTTCTGGCTCGGGGAGGCGCCCGGCCGCAGCGACGAGCTGTCGCAAGCGGTGTCGCGGCTGCGCGGCGAGATCGCCGAGCGCCTCGAAAGAGAACCCTCCGCCCCCGCCCCGTCTCAACCCTCTCCCCCCAATGGGGGGAGAGGGCAGGGTGAGGGGGGCCGTTCCGACGATCGCCCGCTCGCCCCCTCACCCCAACCCTCTCCCCCGGTGGGGGAGAGGGAGATTATCGAATGGCTCGCTTCGCAGCCGGGCATTGGCGATGCCGCCGCCAGCCAGATCGTCGATTATCTCGCCGCGGGCCATGCGGCGCTGGGCGTGCTGCCGACCCAGGAGACGATCGTTTTCGAGCGCTTCTTCGACGCGGTCGGCGGCATGCAGCTGGTCATTCATTCGCCCTATGGCAGCCGGCTCAACCGCGCCTGGGGGCTGGCGTTGCGCAAGCGCTTCTGCCGCAAGTTCAATTTCGAACTGCAGGCGGCCGCGACCGAAGACAACATTGTGCTGTCGCTGACCACGGCGCACAGCTTCGAGCTCGCCGAGGTGGCCACCTACCTGCACCCGGCCAGCGTGCGCGACGTGCTGATCCAGGCGTTGCTCGATGCGCCGATGTTCATGACGCGATGGCGCTGGGTCGCCGGGGTGGCGCTCGCCCTGCCGCGCTTTCGCGGCGGCAAAAAGGTGCCGCCGCCGCTCGCCCGAATGGATGCCGAGGACCTCGTCGCGGCGATCTTCCCGGACCAGCTGGCCTGCGCCGAGAACCTCGCGGGCGCCCGCGAGATCCCCGACCACCCGCTGATCAACCAGACGATCGCCGACTGCCTCGGCGAGGCGATGGACCTCGCCGGCCTCGAACGGCTGCTCGCCCATATCCAGTCCGGCGACATCCTGGTCGTCGCGCGCGACCTGACCGAGCCCTCGCCCCTGGCGCTCGAAGTCCTGTCGGCGCGGCCCTACGCCTATCTCGACGACGCGCCGCTCGAAGAGCGCCGCACCCAGGCGGTAATGGCGCGGCGCTGGCTGACGCCGGAAGATGCCGCCGAGCTCGGCCGGCTCGACCCGGAAGCGATCATGCGGGTGCGCGACGAGGCGTGGCCCGAGGCAAGCAACCGCGACGAATTGCACGACGGCCTCGCCTGGCTCGGCTTCCTGACCCCGGCGGAAGGCGCCGCCGAACCGGGCTGGGCCGGGTGGCTCGCCGAATTGGTGGGCGAGCGGCGCGCAACGCGCTTATCCTTGCCGTCATCCGCGGGCTTGACCCGCGGATCTCAAGATGGCCGGGTCAAGCCCGGCCATGACGGGGTGGAGAGCGCGAAGCAAGCGACCCTGTGGGTCGCCGCCGAGCGGCTGGCGCAATTCCTGGCCTTGTGGCCGGACGCGCGGCTCGATCCGCCGATTGCCCCGCCCGCTTCCGTCGCCCGGCACGACTGGTCGGCCGACGCGGCGCTCATCGAGATATTGCGCGGCCGGCTCGAAGGCCTGGGACCGGTCTCCGTGGCGGCATTGGCCGCGCCGCTCGGCCTCATGCCCGCCGACATCGCCGCTTCGCTCGCATCGTTGCAGGGCGAAGGCTTTGCGCTGCGCGGGCAGTTCACCCCGGGCATCGCGGCGGAGGAATGGTGCGAGCGGCGCCTCTTGGCGCGCATCCACCGCTACACCTTGAAGCGGCTGCGCGCCGAAATCGAGCCGGTGGCGGCGCGCGACTTCCTGCGCTTTCTGTGCGACTGGCAGCGGGTCACCGACAAGACCCGCATGGAGGGCCCGGACGCGCTCGCCGCGGTATTGGGTCAGCTCGAAGGCTTCGAGGCGGCGGCCGGCGCGTGGGAGACCGAAATCCTGCCGGCGCGGGTCGCCGAGTACGACCCGGCCTGGCTCGACGACCATTGCCTTGCCGGCCGCATCGCCTGGGCGCGGCTGCGCCCGCGCACGACGCGCCCCGACGCCGCCGAGCGCGGCATTTCGCCGGTGCGAACGACGCCGATCACACTGCTCGCGCGCCGCCACGCGCCACTATGGGCGGCTCTGTCGCCGCTTCCCGATGCCGCGGGCGCCAGCCCGCGTGCCCGCGCGGTCGCCGATTTCCTGCGCGACAACGGCGCCTCGTTCTTCGACGAACTGGCCGACGGCACCAGGCTGCTGCGGCCCGAAATCGAGGCGGCATTGGCCGAGCTGGTGGCATTGGGCCTCGTCAATTCCGACAGCTTCGCCGGGTTGCGGGCATTGTTGATGCCGGCCGACCGGCGCCGCGCGCACGCGACAAGGGCACGCCGCCGGGCGATGTTCGGCATGGAGGATAGCGGCCGCTGGGCCTTGGCCCGCCGCCTCCGGCCGCCGCACGAGAGCGACGCTGGCGACGCGGTCGAGCATCTCGCCCGTACCCTGCTGCGCCGCTACGGCGTCGTGTTCTGGCGCCTCCTGGAGCGCGAGGCCGCGTGGCTCCCGCCGTGGCGCGACCTGTTGCGGGTCTATCGCCGGCTCGAAGCGCGGGGCGACATCCGCGGCGGCCGGTTTGTCGCCGGGTTTGCCGGCGAGCAGTTCGCCTTGCCCGAGGCGATCGGCGCCTTGCGCGACATCCGCCGCCGGCCGCCTTCGGGCGAATTTGTGTCGCTGTCGGGCGCCGATCCGCTCAACCTCATTGGCATCCTGACGCCCGGCCCGCGCCTCGCCGCGCTGACCCCAAACCGCGTCCTCTACCGCGACGGCATGCCGGTGGCGCTCCATGCCGGCGGCGACGTGCAGTTCCTCGAAGACCTGGACGGCGCGGCCCGGTGGCAGGCCAGCAAGGCGCTGCTGCGCGGCGCCGTGCCGGCATCGCTGATCGCGCTGGCCTGAGCCGCGCGTCGCGGTCGCCGCAGCCGGGCCGGCCCGGGCAGGACAGGCATGGCTTTGCGCCTCTGCCGCCAACCGTTAAGATCGCCGCGGCAAACACGCCATCAGTCATTTTGGAGACGCTTTCATGGCCATCTCGTTGTATTCCGGCTTCGTGCCGGTCTGCGTACAGCTGCTCGGCGGCCTCAAGACCGTGCTGAAAAAGGCCGAGGAGCACGCCACCGCGCAGAAATGGGACACCGCCACTATGCTCAACTACCGGCTCTATCCCGACATGTTCACGCTGGAGCGCCAGGTGCGCCAGGTGTGCAACCATTCGCTCGGCGCCGGCCGCGTTGCCGGGGTCGATCTGCCGAGCCTGCCCGACCAGGACAGCAGCTGGGCCGAGATGCACGCGCGCATCGACAAGGTGACCGATTTTCTGAAGGGGCTGCGGGCCAACCAGATCGACGGCAAGGATGACGCGAACGTCACCGTCACGATCGGCGGCCAGCCGCAGACGATGAGTGCACAAAACTATCTTTATCACTTCGCGATGCTGCAGGTTCAATTCCACGCAACAACGGCGTACGACATCCTGCGCAGCGTCGGGGTCGCCATCGGCAAGCGCGACTATCTCGGTTCGCGCCCGTCGTAACGTCTCTGAGGCCAACGCCGGGCGACGTCAAAGCGTCGCCCGGGGCCGTCTCAGCCGTCGCGGCGACGCCCGTCGATGTCGTAGAACACCGGCGGGCAGAGATGCGCCGCGACGATGCGGTCGGGGAGCGGCGCCCATACCGGCTCGCCATGCCGGGCGCGGCCGCCCTCGACGAGGGCGAGCGCGAAGCTGCGGCCGAGCCGCGCGCCGTAATAGCTCGATGTGACATGACCGATCATCGGCACCGGCGGCGTTCCGCCCAATTCGCTGACGAGCTGGGCGCCTTCGGGCAGGATTTCCTCCGGGTTGTCGGGCAGCAGGCCGACGAGTTGCTTGCGCTCGGGGCGCACGATGTCGCTGCGCTGCAGCGAGCGGCGGCCCAAAAAATCCTTGTCGCGCGCAATAAGCCCGCCGAGCCCGAGATCGAGCGGCGTCACCGAGCCGTCGGTGTCCTGGCCGACGATGATGTAGCCCTTCTCGGCGCGCAATACGTGCATCGCCTCGGTCCCGTAGGGGGTAATGCCGTAGGCGGCGCCGGCGGCGATCAGCTGTTCCCACAAGTCCAGCCCATGATCGGCCGGCACGTTGATCTCGTAGCTCAGTTCGCCGCAAAAGCTGACCCGGAAGACCCGCGCCGGAATGCCGGCGATGTCGGCTTCGCGCATCCGCATCAAGGGGAACGCCGCCGGGGCGAGCGCGAGGCGCGGCGCGAGCGCGCCCAATACCTCGCGCGCCCGCGGGCCGACCAATGTCGCGTTGGCCCACTCTTCGGTCACCGAAGTACAAAACACCTCGAGCTCCGGCCATTCGGTCTGATGCCACTCTTCGAGCCAGTCGAAGACCGCGGCGGCATTGCCGGTGGTGGTCGTGAGGAAGAAACGGTCGGGGGCGAGGCGGGTGGCGACCCCGTCGTCGAACACCATGCCGTCGTCATGGCACATCACGCCGTAGCGGCAATGCCCGACCGCCAGGTTCTGAACGCGGTTGATGTAGATCCGGTCGAGAAAATTCCCGGCGTCGCGGCCCCAAACCTCGATCTTGCCGAGGGTCGAGGCGTCGAACAGCGCGACCCCGTCGCGCGCGGCCAGAGATTCGCGCCGCACCGAAGCTGCCATGTCTTCGCCGGCATGCGGGTAATAGCGCGCCCGCCGCCACTGCCCGACATCTTCGAACACCGCGCCGGTATCGACGTGCCAGTTGTGCATCGGCGTCAGCCGCAGCGGGTTGGCGAAGAGGCCATGCTCGCGCCCGGCGAGGAGGCCATAGGCAACCGGCACGTAAGGCGGGCGAAAGGTGGTGGTGCCGGCGGCGGCGATCGGGCGGCCGGTCGCGGCGGCGAGGAGTGCGAGGCCGGCGAGGTTGCCGGTCTTGCCCTGGTCGGTGCCCATGCCGAGCGTCGTATAGCGCTTCAGGTGCTCGATCGCGCTGTAGCCTTCGCCGGCCGCCAGCGCGATGTCGGCGGCGGTCACGTCGTTGTGCAGATCGACAAAGGCGCGCCGCGCGGCCCGCCGCGACAGCGGCAGGACGAGCGGTCCCGGCGCGGCCTCGGCGGGGTCGCCGGCATCCGTCGGCGCAACCGGCTCGCCGCCGGGACTTGCGGGACCAAAACCGCAGCGCGCGGCGGCGCGCGCACCGGAGGCGGCGCCTTCGGCCAGGCAATCGTTCAATGCAAAATGGCCGCGCGCCGCGCCGACGCATTCGATAGCGCCATCCGCGACGCCACCGCCGATGTCGGGAACAAAGGCCGCAAGCCTGGCGTCAAAGCGCAGCCGCCGCTGCCCCTGGGCATAGAGGTGAAGGGTCGGGTTCCAGCCGCCCGACACGGCAAGCAGGTCGCAATCCACCACAATGCGGCGCCCGCCCTCCAGTGGAGCGAGCCAGATCCGGCGCAGGCCGGCATAGCCCGCGGTGCCGACGACCGTGTGGCCCGGATAGCGCGGCACGCCGAGGGCAACCGCTCTCGCCCGGGCGCCGGCTTCCGGGCGGGGGTCGACGATCGCCGCCACCTCGCCGCCGGAAGCGGCGAGCGCAGCGGCCACGGCGTAGGCGTCGTCATTGTTGGCAAACAGCACCGCGCGCCGCCCCGGGAGGACCGCATAGCGGTGCAGATAGGTCTCGACCGCGCCGGCCAGCATGATGCCGGGGCGGTCGTTGTCGGCGAAGACGAGGGGCCGCTCCACGGCGCCGGTGGCGAGCACGACCTGCCGGGCGCGGATATGCCAGAGGCGCTGGTATGGCAGCCCGGCCGGCGCGGCGGGTCCCAACAGCTCGCCGACCCGCTCGACCGCGATCAGGTAGTTGCCGTCATAGATCCCGGTGACGGTGGTGGCGGCGAGGAGGCGCACCTCCGGCAGGCCCGCAAGCTCGGCAACGACCGCGGACGCCCAGGCGGCGCCGACGTCGTCGCCGATCCGGCAGGCGCGGCGCAGCAGGGCGCCGCCCCATTCGCTGTCGCCATCGGCCAGGATGACGCGGGCGCCGGTCCGCCCCGCGGCGAGCGCGGCGGCGAGCCCCGCCGGCCCGCCGCCGACCACCAGCACGTCGCAATGGATGTGGCGTTTGTCGTAGCGCGCCGGGTCGGAACGCGCGGGCGCCCGGCCGAGCCCGCCCATACGGCGCAGCAATGGTTCCCACAAAGCCCGCCACAGGACCGGCGGCCGGATGAAGGTCTTGTAGTAGAAGCCGGCCGGCAACAGCGGCGCGAGCCCCTGCGCGAGCGCGCCGAAATCGGCGGCCAGGCTCGGCCAGGCATGCTGGCTGGTCGCGCTCAAGCCGTCATAGAGCAGGGTCTCGGCGGGCCGGCGATTGGGCTCGGCAATGCCGCCCGCTTCGAGCTGTACCAAAGCCGAGGGTTCTTCCGCTCCGGCGGAAAAAACCCCGCGCGGGCGATGATACTTGAAACTGCGCGCGACCAGCCGCACGCCATTGGCCAAGAGTGCCGAGGCGAGCGTATCGCCGGGGTGGCCCTCGTAATCGTCTCCGTCAAACCGGAAGTTGAGAACCCGGTCGCGGCCGGTCATGCCGCCGACCGGCAGGCGGAAGGGCTGGGTCACGGCGTTGCGTCGCGGCGCATCGGCGGCGGCTCGCCGATCTTGTAGGCAGCGAGGATGCGGTGCGAGACCGTGTCGCGCAGCAGGTTGAACCAGCGCCGACAGCCGTGCTGATGCACCCAGCGCTCGGCGATGACGCCCTTCGGGTTGGCGCGCATGTAGAGGTATTCGGCCCAGGCGGAATCGTCGAGCGCCTCGGGATCGGCCGGTCGCACAATATGCGCCTCGCCGCCATAGCGAAACTCCACATCGTCGCGCGGCCCGCACCACGGGCAGGGGATCAGCAGCATCGCCGCATCTTTTCTCCGTCGCCCCCGCGAAAAAACCATCCTCCCAACCGCATTCCCGGCGGAAGCCGGGACCTACCGGGCAGCATCCGGGACGGCTGAAAAGTGGGTCCCGGCTTCCGCCGGGAATGCGGTGTTGCGTGGCGGGAGATTAGGAATTTCGATCGCATGCTAGTGCGACACGGCGGCGGCGGCGTGCTCGTCGACCAGCGCGCCGGTGGTGAACCGTTCGAGCGCGAACGGCCGGGCGAGCGGATGCGGCTCGTCGCGGGCGATCGTATCGGCGTAGACCCAGCCGGCGCCCGGCGTCGCTTTGAACCCGCCGGTGCCCCAGCCGCCGTTCAGATAGAGCCCATCGACCGGCAGTTTGCCGATGATCGGCGACGCATCGGGTGCGACATCGACGATGCCGGCCCAGCTGCGCAGCATGCGCAGGCGCGAGAAGATCGGGAACAGTTCGAGGAGCGCCGCCATCTGCCCTTCGATAACGTGAAACGAGCCGCGCTGCGCATAGGAATTGTAGGCGTCGATACCCGCGCCCATCACGAGTTCGCCCTTGTCGCTCTGGCTGACATAGACGTGCACGGTGCCCGACATCACAACGCAGTCGAGCACCGGCTTGACCGGCTCCGATACCAATGCCTGCAGCGGATGGCTTTGCAACGGCAGGCGCACCCCGGCCATCGCCGCGACGACGGAGTTGTGCCCGGCGGCGCAGATCGCGACCTTGTCGGCATCGATCGGGCCGCGCGTGGTCTCGACCCCGACGACCCGGCCGCGCAGCGTGCGAATCGCCGTGACTTCGCAATGCTCGATGATATCGACGCCCTGCGCGTCGGCGGCCCGCGCATAGCCCCACGCGACCGCGTCGTGGCGCGCGATGCCGCCGCGCCGCTGCAAGGTCGCCCCAAGCACCGGATAGCGCGCATCGGCGCCGATGTTGAGGATCGGGCAGAAATGCCGGATCGCCTCGCGGTCGAGCCATTCGGCGTCGATGCCGTTCAAGCGGTTGGCGTTGACCCGGCGCTGACCCTCGCGAATGTCCGCTTCGCTGTGCGCCAGGTTGAGGACGCCGCGCTGGCTCAGCATCAAATTGAAATTGAGCTCGGATGACAGCCCTTCCCACAATTTCAGCGAATGCTCGTAGATCCGCGCGCTCTCGTCCCACAGATAGTTGGAGCGGATGATCGTGGTGTTGCGCCCGGTATTGCCGAGGCCGATCACGCCCTTCTCCAGCACCGCGACGTCGCGGATGCCGTGTTCCTTCGCCAGATAATAGGCGGTTGCCAGCCCGTGGCCGCCGCCGCCGATGATGACGACCGCGTAGCGCGGCCGCGGCATCGGCTTGCGCCACGCCGGCTGCCAATGGCGATGCCCGCTCAGCGCGTGGCGGGCGAGGGCGAAGATCGAATATCGCTGCACCGGTGAAGGCTAGTTCCTCACGGCGTCCTCGCCAAGGCGCCGCTTTGCGATGTAGAGACAGGCCCGAGGCAGTTGACCCAGGCGGCACCATGATCGACTTCCGCAGCGACAATACCGGGCGCGCGGCGCCGGAGATTCTCGACGCGCTCGTTCGCGCCAACAGCGGCACCGCGCTCGGCTACGGCGCCGACGAATGGACGGCGCGGTTGCAGGAGCGCTTCGGCGAACTGTTCGAGACGAGGGTGCGGGTCTTTCCGGTGGCGACCGGCACCGCCGCCAACGCCCTGTCCTTGGCGGCGATCAGCCCGCCCTGGGGCCTCGTCTATTGCAGCGAGATGGCGCACATCAATACGTCGGAAGCGAACGCCGCCGGGTTTTTCGGCGGCGGATTGAAGCTCGTGCCGATCGCCGGCGATCACGGCCGGATCAGCGCCGAGGCGCTGGCGCAAACCCTCGCGGGCATCCAGCCCGGCGCCATTCATCGCGGCCAGCCGGCGGCGGTCAACCTGACCCAGGCGAGCGACCTCGGCGCCGTTTACTCTCTCGACGACATTCGCGCGGTGAGCGACATCGCCAAGGCGCGCGGCCTCAGGGTGCACATGGACGGGGCCCGCTTCGCCAACGCCCTGGCCCGCCTCCAATGCAGCCCGGCCGAGATGAGCTGGCGCTCCGGGGTCGACATCCTGTCCTTCGGTGCGACCAAGAATGGCGGCGCGTTGTGCGACGCCATCGTCGTATTCAAGCCGGAATTGGCCGACGGCCTCGCGATGCAATTGCGCCGGGCGGGCCAGGTGTGGTCGAAAATGCGCTTCGCCGCGGCGCAGCTCCTGGCCTATGTCGAGGACGGGCTGTGGCTCCGCCTGGCGCAAGCCTCGAACGCGGCAGCTGCGCGCATCGCCGCCGGCATCGCCGGCCTCGCCGGGGTCCGCCCGATCGCCCCGGTCGAGGCCAACGAATTGTTCCTGGAAATGGCGAGCGAGGTCATCGACGCGCTCGAAGGGGGCGGGTTTCAGTTCTACCGCCGCAGCGCGACGCTTGCCCGCTTTGTCTGCCGCTTCGACGTGACCGAGGCCGAAGCCGACGCGCTGGTCGCGGCGCTGCGCCGGCATTGCGCCGCGCCGGCCAAGGCAGCGGAGTAACTCCCCGGATCTTTGGGTAGCTGGAGCTTCGAGATAACCGCAGGGTTGCGTTCGGTTGTTGCGGCCGGAACGGCATCATCTTGCGCTGGGCACGGTTTCGCCAAAGGATGCGGGCCGTACCCGTTCCTTACAGCAGACAATTGGCCCGACATGACCGCATCTCATCCGCTGACGCCGCTCCTCGCCCCCGCATCGGTCGCAATCTTCGGCGCCTCCAACGACCCGACCCGCATCAGCGGACGCTCGCTGCGCTATTACCGCGAAGCCGGCTACCGGGGTGCGCTCTATCCGATCAACCCGACCCGCGACACGGTGCAGGGGCTGACCGCCTATCCCGACATCGCCGCGGTGCCGGGGGCGGTCGAGTGCGCGATCGTCGCGGTGCCCGCCAACCTGGCGATCGAGGCGATGGAGGCCTGCGTCCAGAAGGGGGTCAAGGCGGTCGTCATGTTCACCGCCGGCTTCGCCGAGATCGGCCCGGAGGGCCGGGCGATGCAGGAACGCATCATCGACATCGCACAAGGCGGCGGGATCAGGCTGTGCGGGCCCAATTGCCTCGGCCTGTTCAACATGCGCATCGGTCACACGCCGACCTTCTCGTCGTTCCTCGAAGAGGGGCCGACCCCGGCGGGTCCGCTCGGCATGGTGACGCAATCGGGCGCCTTCGGAACCCACCTCCTGGCATTGACCGCCCGGCGCGGCATCCAGGTCGGGATGTGGCTGTCGACCGGCAACGAGGCTGATGTCGCGGTGGCCGACGGCATCTCGTTCATGGCCGACGACCCCGACACCACGGCGATCGCCTGCTACGTCGAGGCGATCAAGGACGGCGCCGCCTTTGCCGAGGCGGTCGGGCGGGCCCGCACCAACGGCAAGCCGGTCATCCTGATGAAGGTCGGCGGCTCGACGATCGGCGCCGCCGCGGCGGCCTCGCACACGGCTTCGCTGGCCGGCAGCGATGCGGTCTATGACGCGGCGCTGCGTCAGCTCGGCGTCGAGCGCGCCAAGACCCCGGAAGACCTCGTCAATATCGCCTATGCCTGCACCCGCGGCCGGCTGCCCTCTTCGCGGCGCCTTGCGGTCGTGACGATGTCGGGCGGCGCCGGCGTGCTGATGGCCGATGCGGCCGAGGAGAAAGGGCTGGAATTGACCCCGCTCGCCGAGGATTCGCAAAAGGAGGTGCTGTCGTGGGTGCCGTTCGCCGCGGCGCGCAACCCGGTCGACGTCACCGCGCAGGCGCTCAACGATCCCACCATTCTCGACAAAGGCTTCGAATTGCTGCTCGGCAAGGAGAATTTCCCGGCGATGGTCGGCTTTTTCACGACCTGGGCATCGTCGCCGCAGATGGCAGAACCGCTGTTCCGTTCGGTCAGCGAGGCGGCTTCCCGCTATCCCGACCGCTATTTCGCGCTGTCGGCGATCGCCAGCCCGGCGATGCAGCGCCGTTACGAGGAGGCCGGGGTCGGGGTGTTCGAGGATCCATGGCGCGCGGTCGAATCGATCGCCGCTGCGGTGCGCTGCGCCGAGCGGCTGCGCACGCCGCCTCTGCCGGTGCCGCCGGTGCCGCACCTGCCGCCGCTGCCGGCCGGCGCGCTGAGCGAGCACGACGCGAAGCGCATCCTCGCCGACGCCGGCATCCCGATTCTCGAAGAGCGGCTGGCGACCAGCGAAAGGGAGGCGGGCGATGCCGCGAGCCTCGGCGAGCGGCTGGTGCTGAAGATCGTCTCCCCCGAGATAACCCACAAGACCGAAGTCGGCGGCGTCATGCTCGACGTGCCTGCCGGCGAGCTGGGCGAAGCCTATGAGCGGCTGATCGCCCGCGTGCAGGCGAACGCGCCGAACGCGACGATCGAGGGCGTG
>DATLTH010000652.1:0-11516 GCA_035533695.1 Allostellaceae bacterium
GCGAGGTCGTGACGCAATCGCGATTGACCCATCGCCGTCCCGATTTTGGCATCGACAGGGTGACCGTTGGCGGGCGCGACATCGCAATACGCGAAGAGGCGGTTCGGACGATGCCGTTCTGCACCCTCCTGCACTTCGCCAAGGAGGTGCCGTCGGCACAGCCGCGAGTCCTTGTCGTGGCGCCGCTGTCCGGCCATTTCGCGACGCTGCTGCGCGGCACGGTGCGCACGATGCTCCCCGACCATGACGTCTATGTGACCGATTGGCAGAACGCGCGCGACGTGCCGCTGACGGCGGGCGAGTTCGGCTTTGACGATTTCATCGACTATGTCATCGGCTTTCTTGAGGCGCTCGGTCCCGGGACCCATGTCGTCGCGGTCTGCCAGCCGGCCGTCGCCGTGCTCGCCGCCGTCGCGATCATGGCCGCCGCGGGCCACCCGGCGCAGCCCGCCAGCATGACCCTGATGGCTGGGCCGATCGATACGCGCATCAATCCGACCGAGGTCGACCGGCTGGCGACCGCTCACCCGATTGAATGGTTCGAGGCCAACCTGATCCACCGGGTGCCGCCCTGCCATCGCGGCGCCTATCGCCGGGTCTATCCCGGGTTCCTGCAGATCGGGGCGTTCATGCTGATGAATTTCGACCGTCACGTCCGCGCCCACACCGATCATTTCACCAGCCTGGTCACGCAAGACAACGCCAAGGCAGCGGCGCACCGCGCCTTCTATGACGAATATTTCGCGGTGATGGACCTGCCCGCCACCTACTATCTCGAGACGGTGAGCAAGATCTTCCAGCATCAGGAGCTGGCGCGCGGCGCGCTCGTGTCGCGCGGCCGACCGGTCGATCCCGGGGCGATCCGGCGCACCGCGCTGATGACCGTCGAGGGCGAAAACGACGACATCTGCGCAGTCGGCCAGACCCTTGCCGCGCAGGAACTGTGCACCGGGCTGCACCCATCGAAGAAGCGCCACCATTTGCAGACGGGGGTCGGCCACTATGGCGTCTTCAGCGGGCGCCGCTGGATCGGCGAAATCTATCCGCGCGTCCGCGAGCTGATCTGGACCAGCAAATGACCTGATGCGGCGGCCTCCTCGCTGCATGCCGGTGTCGCCTCACCCGCTGTTGCGCAGCCCGGCCGCAATGCCGTTGATCGTCAGGTGAATGCCGGCAACGACATCCTCCCCCGTGTCGCCGGAGCGATAGCGCTTCAACAGTTCGATTTGCATGTGGTTGAGCGGATCGAGATAGGGAAAGCGGTTGCGGATCGAGCGGGCCAACAAAGGATTGCTCTCGAGTAGGCTCGCCTGCCCGTTGATCGCCAGCAACGCCTCGATCGTCGCCTGTCGCTCACCGCGCAGCCGGGCAAAGATCGCCTCGCGCAGGCCCGGGTCGGTGACCAGCTCGGCATAGCGTGAGGCGATGCCGATATCGCTTTTCGCCAGCACCATGTCCATGTTTGACAAGAGGGTGCGGAAGAACGGCCATTCGCGGTACATCGCCTGCAGCAGCGCCATGCCGGCGTCCGGATGCGCCGACAGAAATTGCTCGACGGCGGTGCCGAAGCCGTACCAGCCGGGTAGCATCAGACGGCATTGCGCCCAGCTGAACACCCAGGGGATTGCCCGCAGATCCTCGATGCGCGAGGATGGCTTGCGCGACGCCGGCCGGCTGCCGATGTTGAGATTGGCGATCTCGCCGATTACCGTCGATTGGCGAAAATAATCGGGAAACCCCGGCGTATCGCTGACCAGCGCGCGATAGGCCTGGTAGGCGTGGCCGGATAGTTCGTCCATCGCATCGAGGTAGGCGGCGCGCGGCGCGGCCTCGGCCGGCTGCAGCAGGGTTGCCTCAAGCGTGGCGGCGAACAGGATTTCGAGGTTTCGCCGGCCGATCTCGGGGTTGGAATATTTGCTGGCGATGACCTCGCCCTGCTCGGTGATCCGGATTGCGCCCTGCACCGCGCCGCCGGGCTGCGCCAGGATCGCCTGGTAGCTCGGCCCACCGCCGCGGCCGACCGAGCCGCCGCGGCCGTGGAAGAGGCGCAGCTTGACGCCGTGGCGCCGGAACACCTCGATCAGCGCGATCTCCGCCTTGTACAATTCCCAGCCCGAAGTCAGGAAGCCGCCATCCTTGTTGCTGTCGGAATAGCCGAGCATCACCTCCTGCGAGCGCCCGCGGCTGTCGAGCAATTTGGCGTATTCCGGCACCGCGAACAGCCGGTCCATGATCCGGCCGCAGCTGCGCAGATCGGCGATCGTCTCGAACAACGGGACGATATCGACCGCCAGCGCGCCATCGTGCGAGCGCAGCATCCCGGCTTCCTTGAGGAGCAATGCCACGTCGAGGATGTGCGAGACGCTGGCGGTCTGCGAGATCACGTAATGCGGGATTGCGGCGGCACCGTAGCGTTGCTGCGCCTCGGCCGCGGCATTGACGATCGCGAGCTCGGACGTGGTCTCGGCGGAGTAGGTTTGGAAGCGCGACGCCAGCGGCCGCGCGCTGCGCAACTCGGCGCGCAACAACTCGATGCGCTGGTGCTCCGTCAGATCGACATAGCCGGTCGGCACGACCGTATCGAACAGCTCGGCCACGGTTCGCCGGTGAACATCGGAACTCTGGCGAAGATCGAGCGAGGCCAGATGAAACCCGAAGACCTCGACGGCCCGGCGCAGGCGGCGCAGCCTGCCGCGCGCCAGTGTCCGCGAGCCATTCGCACAGAGCGATCGATCGAGGATGTCGAGGTCGGCGCCGAGTTCTTCGGGCGTGTCATAGGGGGCGGCCTGGCCGGGCTCCGGCTCCCCGGCGCTCTTCTCGCGGAGCCGAAGCGCCGTCGCCGCCAGCCGGGCGTGAATGCCGGAGATCGCGCGCCGATAAGGCTCGTCCGCCCGGAACGGGGAATGATCGGGCGAGCGTTCGGCGAGATCGTGCAGCGCGTTGGACACGCTGACCAGACGGCGGTCGAGCGACAATTCGGTGCCGAGCCGGCGCAATTCGTCGAGATAGAAGTCGAGGGCGCGGCCGCTCTGCATGGCGAGGGCGCGGCGCAGCACCTCCGCGGTGACGAACGGGTTGCCGTCACGATCGCCGCCGATCCAGCTGCCCATGCGCAGAAACGACGGCAGATTCAGCTGCTCGACCCCGGTGAAATCAGCGAGCGCTTCTTCCAGATCGCCGTAGAGCAGCGGCAGCTCGCGCAGGAACGTGTAGTCGTAATACGAGAGCCCGTTGGCAACCTCGTCGATCACGCGCAACCGCGTGCGCCGCAACAGGCTGGTCTGCCACAGCGTCAGCACCGCGCGCCGCAGCCCTTCCTCGTTTGCGGCCAATTCGCTGGGCGTGAGATCGGAGCGATCGCGCTCGACCAGCAGCTGCGCGACCTCCATCTCGCGGTCGATCATGCTACGGCGCCGCACCTCGGTCGGATGGGCGGTCAATACCGGGCTGATCGAAGCGGTTTTGAGGAAGGCGCAGAGTTCGTCGCCGGTGATGCCAGCGTCGCGGGCGCGCGCCAGCGCATGCGCCATCGAGCCGTCGCGCGGCGGCGAGGCGGCGATCGCATGGGCGCGGGTGCGGCGGATGCGGTGCTGGTCCTCGGCGATGTTGGCGAGGTGCGAAAAATGGCCGAAGGCGCGGATGATCTGGCTCGCCTCGGCGCGCGACAACCCGTCCATGATCTCGCCGAGCTCGCGCCGCGCCGCCTCGTCCTCGTCGCGCCGGAAACGGATCGAGGTCTGGCGGATGCGCTCGATGATGTCGAAGATGCGATCGCCGTGCTGTTCGCGCACGGTGTCACCCAGGATCCGGCCGAGCAGCCTTGTGTCCTCGCGCAGCGGCCGGTCCTTGTCGGCCTCTGCGCCGGGCGCGTTGCGGGGGCTGATGTAAGCGTCGATGCCGGCCGCCGCCGGCGCTTCGCCCCCGTGAAGCGGCATGGTTCTCTCCGCTGTTGAGCCTAATGAGTCGGCAGCGACGAGCAGGTAGCCGAGCGCAACCGGCGCCGAGTTGCCGATGCAAGGTGCAGGCGCATGGAAACCCTCATCGTTGACAAATGGGGCGATCTCCCCTCGATGGTTGATCCTGGTTTCCAATTCTTGAACAGCAATGAGCAAACGGCGTGCCACTCGCGACCGGGTATCCCCTGGGAGACACTGTTGCGGCTTTTGCCAGGGAGCAGTCGCCGATGTGTCGGGGCAGCCGGCGGAATTTTGGGCGTATGCGCCGAATCCGGGCATTGCGCAGCGGTGGCACTCGGCCTGCCAGGATTTAATCGGTGCTGGTCGTGCAGCCCGGACCGCCAGGCCGGCGGAACTGATCGATTGCGCCCCGCCGCCGCCGGCTGCACGGCCGGCGCTCAGGATCGTGCCGCTGGCGAGGCCGCCCGAAGTCACGCTTTGTGTGCCACCGGCTCCGTTGCTGGCGACCGGTGTCCCGTCAATCACCGTGTCGAACGCCGCCCCGCCGGAGGTGACGGTCTGTCCCCCGCCAAGGCCGGCCGAGGCGCCGCTGACCGCTCGGCCATCGCTTCGCCCCTGATCCCGCCGCCATTCCCGCCATTGCCGTGGAACTGGCGCCGCTGCATTTTTACGACGAACTGGCACCGTCCGGTTGGGAGCTGCGGCCAGGCTTGGGCGTCACTGGCCGCTCCGGGCCCGACACGGAAGGCTGCCCAGCGGCGCCAGCGGCGGCGTGGAGGATGTGTACTCGGGCGGCGTCGCCAGCGGCACGACCGTGAGCTACGGCGGCGTTGAAACCGTCTCGGCTGGCGGGGTGGCGAGCGGCACTAGCGTCGCCAGCGGCGGCGTCGAGATCGTCGAGGCCGGCGGCACAGCCATCGGCGACCACGTCGATGGCGGCATCCAGCGGGTGTTTGGCACCGCCAGCGGCACGGTGGTGAGCGGCAATCGAATTTCGTTGCAGAACGCCTCGCGGAAACAGTAAATCACCCGCCTTGGCCGGAGTTGGGAATACAGCTTCAGGCCGCTTCGAGCCTCCGCTCGCGCCGCACGCGCATTGCGGAGGCCGCTCTTCGGGAGGCCTGGATGCGGTACCGCCATTTTCTATCTTTTGTCCTCGCCGCCGCGGCGAGTGTGCCGCTTGGCGCGTCAGCTGCGGATTCGATCAAGATTGGGTTCCCGATCCCGCTGTCCGGGCCGACCGCGGTCTATGGCGAACCGATCCTCAAGGGCGCCGAGATGGCGGTTGCCGAGATCAACGCCAAGGGCGGCGTGCTCGGCCGCAAGCTCCAAATCCTCTCGCGCGACAGCAAGGCCAGCGCCGACGAGGCGGTCCGCCTCGCGCGCGAATTGATCATCAAGGACAATGTCGATTTCCTCGCCGGCACGCTGACCTCGGCCGAGGCGCCGGCGGTCTCGACGGTGGCCAAAGAGAACAAGATCGTCTTCCTCGCGCCATCGGCGAAGAGCATCACCCTGACCGACCCGGAGCACATCCACCCGTACATCTTCCGCGTCGCCTCGAACACCGATGTCGAGGGATTGGCCGGTGCGACGGAGATGGCCAAATACAAGACGGTGAAGACCGTGGTGACGATCGCCCCCGACTACGCGTACGGGCGCGATTCGATCGCCGCCTTCATCAAGGCGCTGAAGAAGATCCGCCCCGACATCAACGTCGTCGATTCAGAATGGCCAAAGCTCGGCGAGCCTGATTTTACGGCTTTCATCAATGCGATGCTGAGCAAGAAGCCCGACGCCGTCTATTGCTCGCTGTTTGCCGGCGATTTTGTCACCTTTGCCAAAGAGGCGGCGCCGCTCGGGCTGTTCAAGACGATCAAGAACCGGCTGGTCGACGGCGGCGAAGTCGGCACGGTCGACGAGGCGCAGGCTCTCGGCAGCAACTACCCCTACGGGATCGTCGCCAACGCTTACGACCCGGTGATCTGGGGCGGTTCAGGCGAACCGGCGGCCCACAAGGCCTTCGAGAAGAACCTCGAGGCATTCACGAAGGCCAAGTACGCGTCGGGCTGGTCGGTCATGGGCTACGAGATGATCACTGCGCTGGCCGACGGGATCAAGAAGGCGGGCGACACCAAGTCGGATGATGTGTCGAAGGCGCTGGCCGGGATGACCTTCGATACGCCCGTCGGCAAGCGTACCTTCAGCGTCAAATCGCACGAAACATTTTCACCGGAATATTGGGGCGTGATGGTCAACGATCCGAAGTACCCGTTCGCGACCATCAAAGATCCGCAGGCGCTGCCTGTCGCGTTCCCGACAAACTGAGAAATCGTGACCGGCGTCGCCTGCGAGGACATCATCGGCGCAGGCGACGCGAGAAGGTTGGGCGACGCGAGAAGGTTGGGCGACGCGAGAACATTGGGGGATTGATCGGCAGTGGCGCCTTCGTTTCTGTTCGGCCAGTTCATGGGTGGCCTGACCACCGCGATGTTCCTGTTCCTGATCGCCTCGGGACTGTCGCTGGTGTTCGGCGTCATGCGCGTCATTAACTTCGCGCATGGCTCGTTCTACATGATCGGCGCCTATCTCGCGTGGCAGATGGTGGCATGGCTGCACCCGTCGGCGGAAGGGTTCTGGCCGGCGGCGCTGTTCGCGGCGTTGGGCGTCGGCGCGCTCGGTGCGGTCGTCGAGCGGTTGTTCTTTCGCTCGCTCTACGGCCGCGAGGAGCTGTATCAGTTGCTCTTTACCTACGGCCTGGTGCTGATCCTGGGCGACGTTGCAAAGTTCATCTGGGGCACCGGCCAGCTCTCGGTGTCGACCCCGCCGCTCCTCGCCGGCAGTGTGCAGATCTTCGGCACGACGCAGCCGATCTATACCCTCTTCATCGTCGCGCTCGGCCCGGCGATCGCCTTTGGCGGGTGGCTGGCGCTCAATCGGACCGGTGTCGGACGGATGGTGCGGGCCGCCCAGATGGACCGCGAGATGCTCGACGCGCTCGGCGCCAATGTCGGCACGCTCTATACCGGGATGTTCGTGGTCAGCGCCTTCCTCGCCGGCCTCTCGGGCGCTCTGGTGACGCCGATCCAGAGCATCGTGCCGGGGATGGACGTGCTGATCATCGTGCAGGCCTTCATCGTCGTCGTGATCGGCGGGATGGGGTCGCTCTGGGGCACGTTTTGGGGCTCGGTGATCTACGGCGAGGTCTTGTCGTTCGGCATCCTGATCTTTCCCGGCTTCTCGCTGTTTTCGGTATTCGCGCTGATGGCGGTGATCCTGATCGTCCGCCCCTGGGGCCTCTTCGGGCGACCGCTATGACGGCGACGACCGCGACAACCACCTTGCTCCGCCCCGCCCTTTCCCGCCGCGTTCCGTGGACGCTGATCGTGGTTCTGGTCCTCGCCACGGTGCCGTGGCTCGGCTCGCGCTACAACGTCTTCCTCGCCGAGCAAATCATCATCGACGCGCTGTTCGCCGTCAGCCTCAACCTATTGCTCGGCACCACCGGCCTCGTCTCGTTCGGGCATGTCGCCTATTTCGGCGTCGGCGCCTATGTCTGCGGCATTTTGATGAAAACGTACGGCGTGCCGTTCATCATCGCTTTCCCGGCGGCCGGGCTCGGCGCCGCCTTCTTCGCGCTGGTTTCCGGTTACTTCTGCGTGCGCCTGATCAAGCTCTATTTCGCGATGCTGACCCTGGCGTTTTCGCAGATCGTCTGGGCGATCTGCTACAAATGGAATGCCGTGACCGGCGGCGACCAGGGCCTGCCCGAGATCCCCTATCCCCATCTCGGCTGGATGTCGGTAATCCCCGGGCTCGCCGATCTGCGCATCGGCGACCGCTTCTACCTGTTGTCGCTGGTGCTGATCGGGGTGTCGCTGGCGGTATTGCACCGGGTCGTGCGCTCGCCGTTCGGCCGGGTATTGACGACGATCCGCGACAACCCCGAGCGCGCCGCCTTTATCGGCATCAACGTGCGCGCCTATGAGCTCGCCGCGTTTGTCGTCGCCGGCGGCTTTGCCGGGTTCGCCGGCGCGCTCTACGGGATCTTCAGCCGCGGCGTCTTTGCCGATTACGTGTTCTGGTCGAAATCGGCCGAGGTCATGATCATGACCATCCTCGGCGGCATGGGCTTTTTCTGGGGACCGCCGGTCGGCGCCGCGGCGCTCGTCTGGCTCAACCAGGAGATCACCGACTACACCCAGTATTGGTCGTTCGTGCTCGGCTCGATCCTCCTGTTGCTGCTGTTCGCCTTCCCCGGCGGCATCGTCGGCGGGATCGTCAGCCTGTGGACCCGCCTGCGGAACGTTCGGCGTGCTTGAAATCTCCGGCCTCTGCAAATCGTTCGCCGGATTCCGCGCGGTCAGCGATGTCAGCCTGACGGTCGAAACCCGTCAGATCGCCGCCGTGATCGGCCCCAACGGCGCCGGCAAATCGACCCTGTTCAACCTGATCACCGGGCATCTGGCGCCGGACAGCGGCACGGTCCGGCTCGACGGCCGCGACATCACCGGCGCGGCGCCCTACCGCATCTGCCGCATGGGGATCGGCCGCTCGTTCCAGCGCACCAACATCTTCGCCAAATTGACCGTGTTCGAGAACCTCCAGGCCGCGTTTCTGGTCCATCACCGCCGCGGCCTCAATTTCTGGGAACGCTCCGAAGCGCTCTACCGCGACGAGACCGCCGCCCTGCTGGTCGCGATCGGGCTTGCCGGCGCGGAGAACACGGTCGCCGGAACGCTCGGCTACGGCAACCAGAAGCAGCTGGAGCTGGGTCTCGCATTGGCCAGCGACCCGCAGGTGCTGCTGCTCGACGAGCCGACCGCCGGCATGTCGGCGAGCGAGACGCATGAGACGATCGCGCTGTTGGAGCGCATCGCCGCCGAGCGCTCGCTGACCCTCTTGTTCACCGAACACGACATGGAGATCGTCTTTCAGATCGCGCAGAAGATCGCGGTGCTACATCAGGGCAAAGTGATCGCCGAAGGCGCGCCCGCCGAGGTGCGCAACAACCCCGAGGTGCGGCGGGTCTATCTCGGCCACGGGCTCGGCCACGGGCTCGGCCACACGCAATGACGACGCTGCTCGCCGTCGAAGACCTCCACAGCGCCTATGGTCTCAGCCGGGTGCTGTTCGGCATCTCGCTCGATATCGCGGCGGGGGAGTGCGTCTGCCTCCTCGGCCGCAACGGGGTCGGCAAGACGACGACGATCCGCTCGGTGATGGGATTGGTGCGGCCGACGAGCGGGCGGGTCCTGTGGAAGGGCAGCGATATCGCAGGCTGGCCGCCGCACCGGGTGGCGCGCGCCGGGATCGGCTATGTCCCCGAGGACCGCCGCGTCTTCGCCGAGCTGAATGTTTGGGAGAACCTTGAAATCGCCGCGCGCGCGGCGCGCCGTCCCGGGCGCTGGAATACCGGTGCGGTCTATGAGCTTTTCCCGGTGTTGCGCGAGCTGAGAAACCGGCCCGGCGGCTTTCTCTCGGGCGGCGAGCAGCAGATGCTGACAATCGGGCGCACGCTGATGGGAAACCCCGAACTCTTACTGCTCGACGAGCCGTCGGAGGGGTTGGCGCCGCTCGTGGTCGAGGCGTTGCTCGCCAAGATCGGTGAGCTGAAGGCGCAGGGCCTGACGATTCTCTTGGCGGAGCAGGGCGTCGACTTTTCACTCGCCCTCGCCGACCGCGTCTACGTTCTCGAAAAGGGCAGCATCCGCTACACCGGCCCGGCCGCCGAATTGCGCCAGGATGCAGCGTTGCGCGACCGGCTGTTGGCGCTATAGCGCGATCCGCCTCGCATCGCCGTCCGGGGTGACCCGGTTTAGACTGCGCCGCCAATCCAATGTCTCGTTCCGGCGCTGAGCTGCCGGGTTAGGGCGCGCGGAAGTCGAATGCAGATGCCGCCTTCCTACCCCAGGGGGAAACCCTCAAGTGGTGGCGCCGATCGGGCTCACCACGCGGTCCAGCCGCCGTCGGCGAGCAAGGACGAGCCGGTGACGAGGCCGGCGGCGGGGGAGGCGAGGAAGACGACGGCGTAGGCCACCTCGTCGAGCGTGCCGGCATGGCCGCGCGGGATGCGGCCCTCGATCCATTTGCGGGTCGCTGGGTCGTCGAAGAAGGGCTTCGTCAGCGGCGTCTCGATAAAGGTCGGCGCGATCGAGACGACGCGCACGCCCCGGGGCGCCAATTCGACCGCCATCGCCTTGGTCAGGCCTTCCAGCGCGTGCTTGGTCATCACATAGACCGTGCGGTCGCGCTCCGAGCCGACATGGCCCATCTGCGACGACACGTTGATGACGACTCCCCCCGGGACGCCGGCATCGGCCTCGACCATCTTGCGCACCGCCGCCTGCGCCACCACGAACGCGGCCCTGACGTTGAGCGCGATCAGGCGGTCGAGCGTCGCCTCGTCGACTTCGAGAAACGGTTGCGGCCGGTTGACCCCGGCGTTGTTGACAAGGATGTCGAGACGCCGAAGGCCGCCGATCGCGGCGCGCGCCGCGCTGCTGTCGGTGACATCGAACGGCAATGGCCGCGCCTGCCCGCCTTGTGCGACGATCTCGGCGGCGACCGCCTCAAGCTCAGAGGGGGTGCGGCTGTTGAGCAGCAATTCGGCCCCGGAGGCGGCCAGCGCCAAGGCCACCGCGCGGCCGATGCCGCGGCCGGCGCCGGTGACCAGCGCGATCTTGCCGTCAAGGCGGAACGGGCTTGCGGGGTTCGGCACTCGGCCTCCTGCTGCTCGCCCCAGCGTAGCACACGACGAGATTGCTTCGCTTCGCTCGCAATGACAGAAAATAGCCGTCATTGCGAGGAGCCGAGCGACGACGCAATCTCGTCGGCGCCTCGCGCTGTTTCACGGGAGATCGGGAACCCGCCATGCCAAGCTTGCACCCGCAGGTCGTCAAAGCCCTCGAAGTCATGCAGCAGCTCGGCCTCAAGCCGATCGAAGCGATGAATCCGGCCGAGGCGCGAGCGCAGATGGAAGCGACCGCGAAGAGCCGCAAGGCCGAGCCCTTGCCGGTCGCCCGCGTCGAAGACCGCACGATGCCCGGCCCCGCCGGGCCGATCCGCCTGCGCCTCTACTGGCCCGATGCGGCCGGCACCGTGCCGGCGATCGCCTATTACCATGGCGGCGGCCACGTTATCGGCAGCCTCGACACGCATGATTTGATCGCCCGCAATTTGTGCGCCGGCGCCGCGGCGTTGGTGGTCTCGGTCGATTACCGGATGGGCCCCGAGCACCGCTTTCCGGCGGCGGTCGAGGATTCCTGGGCGGCATTCGAATGGCTGCATGACAACGCGGCGAGCCTCGGCGCCGATCCAGCCCGGCTCGGCGTCCACGGCGACAGCGCCGGCGCCAATCTGGCCGGCGTCGTGGCGTTGATGGCGCGCGACAAGGGCGGCCCGCCATTGCGGCTGCAATCGCTCGTCTATCCGGTCGGCAATTATGCGCTGACCAGCGAAAGCTACGACAAATTCGCCGAGGGCTACGGCGTGCTCACCCGCGCCGCGATGGTGTGGTTCCAGCAGCATTATCTGCGCAGCCTGGCGGACGCGCAGGACTGGCGCGCTTCGCCCCTCAAGGCGCCGAGTTTTGCCGGG
>DATLTH010000653.1:0-3864 GCA_035533695.1 Allostellaceae bacterium
GAAAACACGAAGCCCGGAGCCATCCGTTTTAGGTAATCGATCAGGTCCTGCCGCCCGGCGATGTAGCCGCCGCACGACACCAGGCTCTTGCTGAGCGTCCCCATCCAGATGTCGACGTCGCCGGGGTCGATGCCGGCACGATCGGCCGAACCGAACCCGCGCGGGCCCAGCACCCCCAGGGCATGCGCCTCGTCGACCATCAGCCAGGCGCGGTGGCGCCGCGCCACCGCGACAAAGGCGGCCAGGTCCGGCACGTCGCCGTCCATGCTGTAATGCCCCTCGATGACGAGGAGCGCATGGCCATGGCGGGCGCGCGCGTCGGCCAGGACCTTGTCGGCCGCTTCCGGGTCGAGGTGGCGGAACGGCACGCGCCGGGCGCCCGACAGCATCGCCCCCTGCACGATGCTGTTGTGGATCAGCGCATCGTGCACGATCACATCGTTGCGGCCGAGGAGATGGCCGATCACCGTGACGTTTGTGGCATGGCCGCTGACCATGACGATGCTGTCTTCGGCGCCGTGGATGCGCGCGAGCGCGCGTTCGAGATCGCGATGCACCGGGCGTTCGCCGGAAACCGGTCGGCTCGCCGAAACCGAGGTTCCGTAGCGATCGATCGCCGCCTTGGCCGCCGCGGTGACGCGCGGGTCGCCATTAAGCCCGATGTAGTTGTAGGAGGCGAAGTTGAAGTAGCGCTGGCCGTTGATCACGGTCTCGGCGCCGGCAACCCCGTCATGCATGCGAAAAAACGGGTCGGCGATGCCGAGGTAATCCGCCGCCTCCTCGATCATGCGCAATTCGCGGTAGGATTCGAGGTCCGCGACGTCGAGCCGGGCATCATCGCGATCCGCCGCCGGGCGCGGCGGCGGTGCCGAAATTATGCGAGACGCCGCGGCCGACGTCAGCTTCTCAATGAGGCGCGCCTTGGCCTGCGCCGATAATCCGAAAAGATTGCGGCCCACCGCCACCCGATTACTCCGCCGCCGCCGATTTGACCTCGATCGGTTCGAGCCAGCTTGCCGCATCCGTCACGGCGGCAAGCTGCTCTTCGCTGCCGCCCTCGTAGCGCTCGGCGAGGCTGACCAATTCGCTCGCGTGCGGGCGCGTGGCGATGGCGTTGGCCAACCGCGTCGCGATCGAGGTGACGCTGGTCCCTTCGGCAAGCGACATCAGCGGCAGGTCGATGCGCAGCCGGCTTTCGAGCGCGAGGCGCAACTCGACCGCCATCAGCGAATCCATCCCCATCTCGGAGAGCGGCCGCAACGGGTCGATCCCCGCCGCGGGCAGCCGCAGGATATTGGCCGCCTCCTCGGCGACCGCGGTTTTGAGCAATGCCAGCGCCGCTGCGGTATCGAGATCGGCCAACCGCTCGATCAGCGAATCGTCGGCGGGCGAGGAGCTTGCATCGACGCGCATTTCTTCGAACAGCGGTGCGCCGAGGATCGGCAGAAACCGCCGCGCTTCGTTCCAGCTGGTCTCGGCCAACGCTGCCACCGGCAAACCGCTGTCGAGCAATGCCGGCAATGCGGCCAGCGCCTGCCCGGACGGCATCGGCCTGGCGCTGAGACGGCGGGCGAGCGCGTCGCGCGCTTCCGGCCGCTCCGCGAGATATCCGGTATCCTCGATCGGCCCCCAGGCGACCGCGAGCGCCGGCTTGCCCTGGGCCCGGCGCTGGCGCGCCATCGCCTCGAGCGCCAGGTTTGCCGCCACGTAGACGCCCTGCCCGGGGGCGCCGAGCAAGGTTGTCGCGGAGGAAAACAGCACAAACAACTCGAGCGGGTCGTCGCGGGTCAGCCGGTCGAGGGCGATCGCGCCGGCGAGCTTCGGCCGCAGGATCGCGGCGATGCCCGGTCCGTCGAGTTCGGACGCCAGCGCGTCGCCGATCGCCGATGCGGCATGAACGATTCCCCGCAATGCCGGCTGGGTGCGGCGGATCTCGCCCAGCACCGCCCTCAGCGAGTCCGGATCGGCGACATCGCAGGCATAAACACATGCTTCGGCGCCGAGCGCCTGCAATTCCGCCATGCGATCGGCCGCTCCCGGCGTTGCCGCGCCGCGGCGGCCCAATAGCGCGATCGAGCCGGCGCCATGCTCGGCGAGCCAGCGCGCCGCCGCGAAGCCAAAGCCGGAAAGCCCGCCGGTGACCAGATAGGTGCCGTCGGCCCGCAAGGCGACATCGGGCGCCTGGCGTAGGCGAACGCCGGCATTGCCGTCGGGCACCAGCACCAGCTTGCCGATATGGCCCGACGCCTGCATCAGGCGGAACGCGTCGCCGATGGCGGCATAGGTGAAATTGCGGTGGGCCAAGGGCCGGATCGCCCCGGCGCCGAGCGCGGCGGCAACTTCGGCCAAGAGCGCGCGTGCGAGATCGGGCCGCTGGATCGGCAACTGGTCGACGTCGATCGCGAAATACGAAATGTTCTGCCGCAGCGGCCGCAGGTGAATGCGCCGGTTGAGATAGAGATCGCGCTTGCCCAGTTCGAGAAACCGGCCGAACGGCTTCAAGACGCTGAGGCTCTGCTCCATTGCTTCGCCGCTCAGCGAGTTGAGCACGACATCGACGCCGCCGCCGATCGCCCGCACCGCGTCGGCAAAGCCGAGATCGCGCGAGTCGAGTACGTGATCGGCCCCGGCGAGGCGCAGGAAGGCCCGCTTCGTCTCGGACCCGGCGGTGGCGATGACAACTGCGCCGCGATACTTGGCATACTGGATCGCGGCGAGCCCGACGCCGCCGGCCGCGGCATGGATCAGGACCAATTCGCCGGGCATCAGCTTGGCCAGTGTGCCGAGAGCGTAGATCGCCGTCACAAAGGTGACCGGGATCGTCGCCGCCGCGGCAAACCCCACGTCGTCCGGGATGCGGGTGACGGCATGAGCCGCAGTGGTCACCTGCGTGGCGAGCGATGCCGGCGCAAATCCGGCGACCCGGTCGCCGATCGCGAGATCGCCGACATCGGGGCCGATCGCGGTGATGGTCCCGGCGCATTCGAGGCCGAAAGTCGCGCCGGCGAACCCGTCGATCAGCGCCTCCTCGGGCAGCAACCCCATCGCCCACATCATGTCGCGGAAATTGAGCCCCGCGGCCTCAACCTCGATCGCGACCTCGCCCGGCCCGGGCGGTTTCGGCGCAGCTTGTTGCCAGCCCAGGGTATCAAGCCCGCCCTGCTGCCCGCCGACCAGCGCCAAGGCGTCCGCCGGCCCGGCCCAGCGCGGCGTCAGGCCGCGGCGCACGCGCAGCGCATGGCGCCCCGACCGGGTCCACACGATCTCCGTTTCCGCGGCTGGCGCCGCCAGTTCGGCGGCGATCCGGTCGCCGCGTGCGGCCCCGTCCAATCCGGGAGCGAGATCGACAAGCCGCAACGACAAACGCGGGATTTCATTGATCAACACGCGGCTGAAGCCCCACAGCGCGGCGCCGACGAGCCTCGCCGCCCCGTCGCCGGTTGCTTGCTGCGCCCCGCTTGTCACCACCCAAAGCGGGATGTGCCGCCGCGCGGCCGCCTCGGCAACGCGGGCAGAAACGGCGATCAGCCGGGACGCCTGCGCAACCGCATCGCCCTTTTCGTCGATGACAAATATCGCGACCTCGGCGTTGTCGTCGCTCTCGGCCGATGCGTCGCCCTCGTCGCCATCGCCGGGAGCGGCGACAAACGCGTCGACGGCAACCTCGCGGACCCGGTGTCCGGCCCGCGCCAATCGATCGCCAAAGGCGGCGTTGTGGCCGATGCCGGCCGTGATCAGGCTGATCGAATACGGCGTCTTTCGTTGCGGCGCGACTCCCTCGGCCGCCGACGGCGCGCGGCCCCATATGACCGAACTCGGCCAGGGCCCGTTCGCCAATGCCGCCGCGCCGAAATCGCTAAACCC
>DATLTH010000654.1:0-2471 GCA_035533695.1 Allostellaceae bacterium
CAGGCAGAAGGCGAGCGCGCCCAGCGCCTGCCTGGCCCGCTCGATCCGCGGTAACATCCAATCCCCCTGCGCGATGGTGGCTGAGCGGCAGCAATTATCGGGTGCGCGCGGTCAGCGGGGTATCGGCGTTTCGCCGCTCCATCCGCAACGATGCGCACCGCGGCGGGACGCCTGACGCCGCAACATCAGTCGTTGGCCGCGGCGCTCGCCGGTGCGAGGCGCGCCGCCGCGCCCGAGCGGGCACGCCAGCGGCAGCGGCGCTCGACCAGATGCCACGACAGGAAGGCGACCGGCACCGCCACGGCGACCGAGATCCCGAACACCGCCCACCACGGCGCCGTCGCGTTGCTGAAATAGACGACCGACTGCTCGATCGGCCAGCCGTAGATGTAAAGCCCATAGGAGAGATCGCCGAACCGCGCGGCGGGCACCTTCGGCAGCCGGCGGTTGAGCGCCAGGTAGATCACCAGATAGCTGCCGAACAGCGCAAAGCCGATAAAGAACGACCTGAGCGGGATGCTGAGCGCCAGGCCCGCCAGCGCGACGAGGGCCCCGCGCCCGGAAATCACCTGCGAGCCGCGGAGCCGGTAGAGACAGATCCCGGCGGCGAAGAACGAAAGCAGCCAGAAGGCGCCCCCCAAGAGGCTGCCGAGGTCGAACCACAGGCTCACGATCCCGACCGCGAGCAGCACGAGTGCGACCGGCAGGGTCAGCAGGCGGCATACCCCGAGCGCGAACAGCATCAGATACATCATGACTTCGCACGGCAGGCTCCACAGCGGGCCGTTGACGACGGCGCCGGCGCCGCCCGGCCCGAACAGGACCCCCGGAAGCCCGTTGTAGACGACGTCGAGCACGCTGTTGTGCAGCACGAACAGATACGGCTCGCGGCGCGTCAGATACTCGGCGAGCGGCAATGTCGTCACCAGCGGCCCGACGACAAAGGCGCACACCAGCAGACAGGCGATCAGGCCGGGAAAGATTCGCAGCGCGCGCTTGGCGAGGAACACCCACGGCGAGGGCGTATTGGCGAAACTCTGCGTCACCAGATAGCCGCTGATCGTGAAAAACACGAAGACCCCGGCCAGCCCGAGGACCGACTGGCCGCCGGTCAATATCATCAGCGGGTCGTGCGCCTGCGAGTTCTCGGACAGCAGAAAGGCGTGCGAGAAGATCACCGACAGCGCCGCGATCAGTCGCAGCAGGTCGAAATTGTTGTGCCTGTCCATCGTCGCTCCATCGTCGCTCCACCGTCGCTCCACTGGCGGCCGATCCGATAACGGCCGAGGGCGCGACGGCATTCGGCGGCGCCGTCTCGCTTCTATAACGAGCGCGCTTGCCCCGCGGCGCCAAATCGGGAATAGAGACAGGCCTGACCCAGGGAGATCCGACCCGATGCGTCTTCTGGCCTTGCTGTGTCTCTGCTCGCTCATTGGTTGCGTCGGCTCGGTGCGACAGGAGGGGTTCACGGCGCGCGGGCCGGGTTCCTTCCTCTATAGCGCCCACACCGATACGGTGATGACCGAGAACGACGACGGCGCTGCCGAGCGGCTGCGGCGCGACTGGATCGCCGAAGCCTTGCAGGCCCACGCCATGTGCCCCAACGGCTATGTTGTCGATACGCGGCATTTCGTTCCGGATGCGGTGGGACCGTTCGGCAACGGCGGCGACATTCTGTACGCCGGGCGCTGCCTGCAGAACGCGCCACCGCCGCCGGCCCCGGTATTGGCGCCCCCGGTGCGGGGCTAAGCGGCGATCAAGGGAAGGGTCGAGGTCCGCCGAATCGCCGTCTGCCCACGGCCTGCCGCGACGCCGTCACCGCCGTCGCACTTGCAGCGGCCTCCCGAGACGACGATGTTTCGCCGATGAACCTCGCGGATCGCGTGCTGTATCGCGACGGGCTGGTGCTGGTCATTGACAAGCCGGCTGGCGTGCCGGTGCATGCCGGGCCGGGCGGGGGCGATAACCTCGAACGAGCGTTTGGCGCCCTGCGCTTCGGCCTGCCCCGGCCGCCGGCTTTGGCGCACCGGCTCGACCGCGACACCTCGGGCTGTCTCGTGCTCGGCCGCCATCCGAAGGCTTTGCGCCGGCTCGGACGATTGTTCGCCGACGGCGCGGTCGAGAAGGTTTATTGGGCGATCGTCGAAGGCATACCGGCCGAACCGGAGGGCCGCATCGCGGCGGCGCTCGCCAAGCAGCCGCGCGGCACGGCCGGGTGGCATATGGTCGTCGACCCGGCCGGTCAGAACGCAGTCACCGATTACCGGGTTCTTGGCGCCGCCGATGGCCGCGCCTGGCTCGAACTGCGGCCGCGCACCGGGCGGACGCACCAGATCCGGGTGCATTGCGCCGCGCTCGGCGTTCCGGTGGTCGGCGATCCGGCCTATGGCGGGCCGGGTGGCACGCCGCTTCAGCTGCACGCGCGCTCGATTGCACTGCCGCTCTATCCGGCAAAGCCGCCGATCAGGGTG
>DATLTH010000655.1:0-6040 GCA_035533695.1 Allostellaceae bacterium
GCGGCGTCGCATCGCACCTGACGGAGCAAGTATCGATGGTTGATCTCATTCTGCTGGAACGGGTCGAGAAGCTTGGCCAGATGGGCCAGATCGTCAAGGTCAAGCCGGGCTTTGCGCGCAACTACCTCTTGCCGCAAAAGAAGGCGATGCGCGCCACCAAGGAAAACCTCGCCTATTTCGAGACCCAGCGCACGCAGCTCGAAGCCAACAACCTGCACCGCAAGTCCGAAGCCGGCGAGGTCGCGGCGAAAATGGACCGGCTGTCGGTGGCACTGATCCGGCAGGCCGGCGAGAGTGGCCAGCTCTACGGTTCGGTGGCGGTGCGCGACATCGCCGAGGCGGTGACGGCCGCCGGCTTTACCGTCGACAAGCGCCAGATCGTGCTCGACCGTCCGATCAAGACCCTGGGTTTGCACCCGGTCCGGGTCATGCTGCATCCCGAAGTCGGCCTGACCGTGACGGTAAACGTCGCGCAGTCGGAAGAGGGAGCGAAGATGCAGGCCGCCGGCATCGACCCCCGCGAGCAGCCCGAAGACGACGAGGAAGCGGCGGCCGAGAGAGAGGGCTGAACGAGCCTACGCGCCGACACCGCCCCGGCGCCGGCCAGCCGAGCCGCGTCGACAGCGTCCGCATTGCCGTTGCGAAGGCGGAAGCGCCCCGCCAACATCAGGCTCGGTGGCCGCCTCGGACGCATTCTACCCCTTCGCCGAGCGTCTCGAAGAAGCCATCGCTCCCGATTTGCCTCGCCGCGATCCCGCTGCACAGTGTTGTGGCATCGCTTTATCTGAAAATTTCTCTATCAGAGATTAACATAAATTCTAAGGCACTCTAACGTGCCATTCATTACGCGACAAGATTACGAATTGAATCGCAAAAAACAAAATGTTGTCACAAACTATATCCATCGTAGCCTCGCCTCAAGCACTCCCTGGAGGTATTTACTATTGGAAAGGTTGGAAATTTTTCTGGATGAACCAGAGGTTTCCAATCTTTTCCTTAGTTTCATTTTAGGAGGAACTACGATGGTACAAGCCTCGCAGATCAAAGACCACATGCAAATCGTCGGTTCCGACGGGCAACAGCTTGGCTCGGTGGAACGGATGGAGGGATCCTCGCGGATCAAGTTCGCGCCAAAAGGCGCGGCCGCTGGCGCAGACAATTTTATCCCGCTCGCCTGGGTCGCGTCGGTCGAAGGGCAGACGGTCCGGCTAAGCAAGTCGAGCCATGACGTCCAGCAAGAACTCGAACGCGGCGGCGCCGCGCGCCGAACCTAGCCTTCGTCAAGCGGCGGGAGCGCGGCCCGATGCGGCCGTGCTCCTTCCGCCACATCCGCCGCCAGATCGAGCGCTTCACCGCGGCTGCGGTGGCGCGGCTTTTGTCCTGAGGCAGTCATACGCCGGCTACGGCCTGCAGCGGCTCGGCTGTCCAGGCAGGATCATCGAAGACGCTTTTTGGCCAGGGCAGGCCGTAATGCTCGCGCAGCATCGTCCCCACGTATTCGGTGCGGAACAACCCGCGCCGCTGCAGGATCGGGATCACCTCGGCACTGAATACGTCGAGCTGCGCCGGCAAGAGCGGCGGCATGATGTTGAACCCGTCGGCCGCGCCGTCCTCGAACCAGTCCACGATCAAGTCGGCGATCTGCTCGGGCGTGCCGGCGGTGACGTAATGGCCGCGCGCGCCTGCCAGATAGCCGAGCAATTGCCGCAAGGTCAGCTTGTCGCGCCGCACCAGGTTGATGATCACCTCGGTGCGGCTGCGCGCGGCCTCTACCGAACTCGGGTCGGGGAAATCCTCCGGAGCGAGCGGGCGATCGAGCGGCAGGTGCGAAAAGTCGTGCCCGCCGAAACGGCCCGACAGCCGCTTCCTCCCGACCTCGGGGTCGGTGAGATCGTTGACCTCGCGGGCGAGCCGGGTTGCCTCGGCCTCGGTGGCGGCGATCATCGGGCTGAGACCCGGCAGGATCAGAACGTGCTCCGGCCGCTGGCCCTCGGCCGCGGCCAGCTGCTTCAGATCGGCGTAGAATTCCTGCGCCGTCGCCTTTGCCATATGAGCGGTGAACACCGCATCGGCATGCCGCGCGGCGAACTGGCGACCGGTGTCGGACGAGCCCGCCTGCACCAGCACCGGCCTTCCCTGCGGGCAGCGCGGCATGTTGAGCGGCCCCGTCACCTGGTAGAAGTCGCCGCGGTGCTTCACTGCCCGAATGCGCTCCGCGCGCGCGTAAATACCCGCGTCGCGGTCGTCGACCACCGCGTCGGATGCCCAGCTGTCCCACAGGGCCTTCACCACCGCCATGAACTCTTCGCCCCGAGCGTAGCGGTCGGCGTGGCTCACCTGGCCGGCGCCGCCGTAATTTTCCGCCGCGGTCGCGAGCCACGAGGTGACGATGTTCCAGGCGGCGCGACCCTGGCTGATGTGGTCGATCGAGGCAAACTGCCGCGCCAGATTGAACGGCTCGGTGTAGGTGGTCGACGCGGTGGCGATCAGCCCGACCCGGCTGGTGGCCCCGGCCAGCGCCGCCAGCACCGTGATCGGCTCGAGCCAGGTGCGCGGCGCCTGCGCGACATCGCCGCCCAGCGCGAGCTGATCGGCGAAAAAGATCGAATCGAACAGCGCCGCCTCGGCGCGCTGCGCCAGATCCTGGTAATAGCGGATGTCGGTCAAGGGCAGCGGCGAGGAATCCGGATGTCGCCACGCCGCCTCGTGATGGCCGCGGCTGTGGATGAACAGGTTGAGGTGCAGTTGCCTTTTCATCGGGCCGGTCCTCTCTGCTGTGCCTGCCTGCTGCCCGTCCGCGATGGAATGGCGGGCGCGGCATCGGCAACCTAGGCCCCGCCGGTCAGGTCGGGCAAGACGCTTGCGGAATAAGGGAAATTGCCGTGCGCTCGCGTCGTTCGCAGCGTCGATCCGGCTCAACCGGATTGGGGTCTACGTTTAGGTTTCCGGCGCTGCCTTGGCGATTTCGTCGAGGCGCGTCGCCAGGCGGGCGAGGCCCCAGTCGCGCGCGAGTGTGGCGGCGTTCCCCCAAGTAAGAACCTGATCGGGCAGGGCGGGGATCGGCGCGCCGGCGTCCATCGTCGCGATCTTGCGGTAGAGAAGCAGCGCGTCGGCCTGGGCGAGCAGCTGGCCGTCGCCGAACGCGGCGTCGAGCGTCTTGTATTTGTGCAACAACGCCGCCGCGCCTTTCGGGCCGACGCCGCGGGCGCCGGGCAGGCGGTCGGACGGATCGCCGCGCAGGGCGATGAAATCGGGCACCTGGCATGGGGCGACGCCGTAGCGCTCGCGCACCTCTGGGGGGCCGATCCGCGCCATCTCGCCGGCCTTGAGCGGAAAGAGGATCGTTGTGCGATCCGAGGCGAGCTGGAAGGCGTCGCGGTCGCCGCTGGCGACCAGCGCGCTACCGCCCTGCCCTTCCTCGAAGGCGACCGCGGCGGCGAGGAAGTCGTCGGCTTCGTAGCCCGCCGACTTGGCGTTGGCAAAGCCGCACGAAGCGACAAATTCGGGCAAGATTTCGAGCTGCTCGACCAGCGCGTCGTCGAACGCGCGGCCGCCCTGGTACGCCGGAAACAGGCGCTGCCGGTAGGTCGGGGCGCCGAGCGTGTCCCAGCCGACCAATACGGCGCGGGGCCGCTCGGTTTCATGGAGACGCAGCAGGAAATTGGCGAAGCCGACGATTGCGCCGGCGCCTCGTCCGTCCCGGCGGAGCAGCGATTTCGGCAGGGCGTGATACGAGCGGTGGGCGAACGAGTCGCCGTCGACGATCAAGAGCGGGCGGCCCATCCGGTCACCACGCCGGGTCGATCGGCGCGACGACACCCTCCGCCGCCTCGATGACCTCGCCGGCGTCGAGCGCCAGATCCTCGCGGAACCGGCCCGGCACGATCTGCACGCCAGGGCGCAGCGCGCCGTGGCTGCCGACCGGGACCGCCAGACCGGCCAGGCCGAGCAGCGGCGCCACCAGCCCGACCCGGATCGCCTCCATCAGATGCGCTTGCCCGTCCCGCGTCAGATCCTGGTCCCACGGCGGCGGCAGGTCGCAATGGGTCGGCATGACGACGAGCGGGTAATCTTCGAAGAATTCGAGCCAGCGCCACAGCAGGAGGTCGCGCCGGGCCAGCGCGTCCAATGCCGCCGCCGGGTCGGACGATGGCGGGTAGAGCGCGAGCCATTCCCGCATCGACGCCTTGGCGCCGGCGTCGCCGTGCTGTTCGACCAGCGGCACCAGCCCGCGCAACACGTCGTTCGAGCCAAGCACATGCCACAGCCGCACCGCTTCCTCGATATCCGGCGGCAGGGTCTCCTCGACCGCGTAACCGGCCGCTTGCAGATGGTGCCCGGCCGTGCGTACCGCTCGCGCCTGCGCGGGGTGCGTCGAGCCGCCCGGCACCTCCGGCACCAGCGCCACCCGGATCGGGCGCCTCGGCGCCGGCCCGTTGAGCGGCGCATCGACCCACCTTGTGTCGCGCCGGTCGCCCCTCGCCATGACCGACAGCGCGAGCCGAGCATCGCGCACCGTGCGGGCCAGCGGCCCCTGCGTCGCCATCAGCTGCGCGCTGACCGGACGCGCCACCTTGGCCGACGGGTTGAACGACGGGATGCGGCCGAGGCCGACCCTGAGGCCGACGATGCCGCAGCAGAAGGCGGGCATGCGCACCGATCCGGCGATGTCGTTGCCATGCGCGATCGGGCCGATCCCGGCGGCGACCGAAGCCCCCGCGCCGCCGCTCGAACCGCCCGGCGTGATCGCGCGGTCGCGCGGGTTGAGGGTGCGGCCGTGCAGATCGTTCTCGGAGAAGGCGCGCATCGAGAAGGCCGGCGTGTTGGTGCGGCCGATGATGACCGCCCCGGCACCGCGCAGATTGGCGACCACCGGCGCATCGTCGGAAGCGATCGCGTCGCGGAACGCCACGACGCCATTGTCGGTCGGATGGCCCTTCTGGTCGGTGTTGACCTTTATCGTGACCGGCACGCCGTGCAACGCGCCCAGCTCTGCCCCTTGGGCGCGCGCCCGATCGGCGGCATCGGCCGCGGCCAGCGCCTCGTCGTCAAACCGCCGCACAACCGCGTTGAGCTTGGGATTGACCGCGTCCATCCGCGCCAGGCAGGCGGCCGTCGCCTCGCGGCTCGATACCTGGCCGAGGCGGATCAGCCGCGCCGTTTCGGTCGCGTCCAATTGCCAGAGTTCCATCGCCGTTCCCCTGGTGCCTGGCGGTTGTTATACGATTGCGGCGGATGCCGGGCACGGGCTATCGCCGCACTGGCTATCGCCACACTGGCAATCGCCACTGGGGGCAGGGGAGGACAGCATGAGCGACAACGCAAGAGGACCGGGTGCGATCGAACGGCCGATCCTGCCGAACGAGCCCGGCGAATACTGGGGCAGCGATGCGGTCGCGCTGATGCTGCGCGAAGTCGATCTGCCCTATGTCGCGCTCAACCCGGGCGCCTCCTATCGCGGCTTGCACGACAGCCTGGTCAACCTCTTGGGCAACCGCGACCCGCAGATGCTCTTATGCCTGCACGAGGAGCACGCGGTGGCGATCGCCCACGGCTACGCCAAGGTGACCGGCAAGCCGATGGGCGCCATCGTGCACTCGAATGTCGGGCTGATGCACGCGACGATGGCGATCTTCGATGCGTGGTGCGACCGCGTGCCGGTGTTCGTATTGGGCGCCACCGGGCCGGTCGATGCGGCGAAGCGCCGGCCGTGGATCGACTGGATCCATACCGCGCAGGACCAGGGCGCCCTCATTCGCAACTTCACCAAATGGGACGACCAGCCGGCTTCGGTGGCGGCCGCCGCCGAATCGGTGTTGCGCGCCTACAAGATGATGACGACGCCGCCGTGCGGCCCGGTCTATATCTGCCTCGACGCTGCCTTGCAGGAGAGCCGGATCGGCGAATTGCCGCCCTTGCCGAAGGCCGACCGCTTCCGCGCGCCGCGCCCCGCCGCGGCCGATGCCGGCGCGCTCGCCGAGGCCGCCGCACTGTTGCAAGACGCCGAGCGGCCGCTGATCCTGGTCGGCCGCACCTCGCG
>DATLTH010000656.1:0-4883 GCA_035533695.1 Allostellaceae bacterium
GGTCCCAGGGGAGCGCCTCGATCTCCGCGGCGGCGCCGAACCCGGCGTTGTTGAACAAGACGTCGAGCCGGCCGAATGTCGCCTTGGTCTTGGCGAACAAGGCTTCGACAGAGGCGGGGTCGCTGACATCGCTCGGGACGCCGAGCGCCTTCCCTTGCATCCCCTCGATCTCGCTGACCACGGCCTGCAGCGGCTCGGCGCGGCGGCCGGCGACGACGACCGCGAAACCCTCTTTGGCGAGCGCGATCGCCGACGCCTTGCCGATGCCGCTGCCGCCGCCGGTGACGAGCGCGACCTTGCCGTTCGAAGCCATGTGGACCTCCATGCGATCTGGTGTGTGTGTCTGTCTGCCGCCGACGATAAGCTCAGGCGCTTGCCGGCACCAGCCGCTTGGTCATCACGTAGCGGGTGACGCCGGGCGGCTCGCACTCGAGCACCGCTGCCGCCTCGTAGCCTTGTTTTTTGTAAAAGCCCGGCGCCTGGATCTCCATCGTGTTGAGCGTCACCCGCGTGCAGCCGCGGCGACGCCCTTCCGCTTCGGCCATCGCCAGCAGGCGGCTGCCGAGGCGGAAGCGGCGCAGTTCCTGCGGCAGAAAGAAGCGATCGACCCGCAGCTGGCCGCGAGAGCTGCCGCCGTAGAGGCCGCCGACCACCCGGCCGGTCTCCGGATCGGTGACAAACACGGCGAGCGGGCGGGAATCGTCGTACCCGGCCTGCGCCGTGTTGTAGTCGCGCAGCCCGTCGGCGATGACGGAAGTGTCGGCAGGATCGGGCGCGTCGGTCAGGACGATGTTCGGTTCGAGCTTGTCTGCCATGGCCTCGATCATTCCAATGGTGGGCGGCGGTCGGGCTGGGTTCGCTCAAAGGCGCGCGCCGCCCGCAGGACGCGGTCCTCGGCATAGAGCGGCCCAACGATCTGCAATCCGATCGGCAACCCGGCGCTGGTCAGGCCGCACGGGATCGACGCCGCCGGCTGCCTTGTCATGTTGAACGGATAGCTGAACGGCGACCAGTCGACCCAGCTGGTCTCGCTCGCCGGGTCGTTGAGGTCCTGGCCGACCGGCAAGGCCGCGACCGGCATCATCGGCGTCAAGAGCAGCTCGTAGCGCTGATGAAACGCCGCCATCTGCATGCCCAGAGCGGTGCGGACCATATCGGCGCCGACATAATCGGCGCCGCTGATCCGCGCGCCCGCGGCTGCCCAGGCAAGCAGCCCGGGGTCGCACAGCGCGTGCTTTTCAGCGGGGATGGCCGCAAGCACGTGCGCGACGCCGGCGCCCCACAGGGTCAGCAAGGCTTCGCGCGGCGACGCGAAGATCGCCCCGACCTCGTCGACCGTGGCGCCCAACTCCTCGAACTGCCTCGCCGCCGCGGCACAGCACGCGGCGATTTCGGGATCGACCTTGGCATAGCCGAGATCGGGGCTGTAGGCGATGCGCAGGCCGCGCACGCCGCCCTCGATGCCGTCGAGATAGTTGCGCGTCTCGGGCATCAGCCCATAGGGATCGCGTTGGTCGGGCCGCGCCAGCACGTTCAGCATCGCCGCCGCGTCGCTGACACTGCGCGTCATCGGCCCGACATTCGACAACAGCCCCATCGGCGAGGGCGGGTAGGCGGGGACCCGGCCGAACGTCGCCTTGATGCCGAAAATGCCGGTGAAGGCGGAGGGAATGCGGATCGAGCCGGCGCCATCGGTGCCGACATGCAAGGGCGCGATGCCCGCCGCGCAGGCCGCCGCCGCACCGGCGCTGCTGCCGCCCGTTGTGCGTTCGAGGTTCCACGGATTGCGGGTGATGCCGTAGAGTGGCGAGTCGCCGATCGCCTTCCAGCCGAATTCCGGGGTTGTGGTTTTGCCGAGGATCACCACCCCGGCCTCCTTGAGCCGCGCGACGGCCGGGCCGTCCTCGACATCCGACATCGGGTCGAACATCCGCGAGCCGCGCCGCGTCGGGTGCCCGCTCATCAGCACCAGATCCTTGATCGTCGCGGGCACGCCGTCGAGCGGGGAGAGCGTCCGGCTTGCGCTCCAACGCTGCTCGGACGCGCGCGCGGCGGCGAGCGCTCCGGCGCGATCGACGATGCAGAAGGCGTTGAGCTTGGGCTGCAGGCCATCAAGCCGGGCGAGCAGCGCTTGCGCGGCTTCGACCGGCGACAGAGTGTCCTGCCGATACAGCGCGGCGAGGTCGAGCGCCGACGCAAAGGCGATATCAGAAGCGCTCGTCATGGTTCCTCCAACACCGTCAGCCTGGACTATCGGCGAATTGCTACAGGGCTGCAACGCCGTCTCCGGCACATGCCGGGCGCCATGCCGGCATCGCTTCGAACAAACCGCTGGCGCGGCGCGGCGCTTCGGCTGCTATGCTGTGCCGAGGTTCAAAACCCGAAGGAGACGGCGTGATGCGGATCCACAATCTCTATGCCGATGCCAACGGCCAGTCGCATTTCCGCGACATCGAGGTCGAGTGGGCCGAGGAGGGGCGCGCCGGCAAATTGTCGAAGCGGCTGCCGGCGACCGGGATCATCTTCCGCGAGGTGCAGCCGAGCTACGATCTCGACTGGCACCCGGCGCCGCGCCGGCAATACATCATCAACCTCGACGCCGGCGTGCAGATCACCGCCAGCGACGGCGAAGCGCGGGTGATCGCGGCGGGCGAAGTGATCCTCGTCGAGGACGTCACCGGCAAGGGGCATCTGTCGAAGGCCGTCGAGGGCAAGATCCGCCACTGCATCTTCGTGCCGGTGGAATAGAGCAAGTTTCGCTCGGGTTGAATCGCCCCTCTTACCGTCATCCCCGGGCTTGACCCGGGGATCGGGTGCCGGGTCGCCGAGATGGCCGGGTCAAGCCCGGCCATGACGAAGTGAGAGGGTGCTGCTTTAGCGTCGGCGCGCCGCGGGGCGGCTATTTCCGGCTCCGTCCGCGCTTCTCGGCGATGCCGGAGGTGCCTTCGCGGCGCGCGAGTTCGGCCGCGATGTCCTCGGGGCGGACACCCATATCGGCCCACAGCACCAAGAGATGATACAGCACGTCGGCGCTCTCGCCGATCAGTGCGGTCGCGTCGCCCCTGACCGCCTCGATGACCGCCTCGACCGCTTCTTCGCCGAGCTTCTGGGCGATCTTTGCCCGGCCGCGGGAAAACAGCCTGGCGGTGTAGGAGCTCTCGGGATCGGCGCCGCGGCGCGCTTCGATGACCCGCCACAGCCGATCGAGGGCGTCGCCGAGCTCGTCTGCCATCGCTAGAGCCTCACCGGGATGCCGGCGGCGGCGAGATGCGCCTTCGCCTCGCCGATGCGGAACGTGCCGAAATGGAAGATCGAGGCGGCGAGCACCGCCGTCGCGTGGCCGTCGCGAATGCCCTCGACGAGGTGGTCGAGCGTGCCGACGCCGCCCGAAGCGATGACCGGCACCGATACGGCGTCCGCCACCGCCCGGGTCAGCGGGATGTCGAAGCCCGATTTGGTGCCGTCGCGGTCCATCGAGGTCAGCAGGATTTCGCCGGCGCCGTAATCGGCGAGGCGGCAGGCCCATTCGACCGCATCGAGCCCGGTCGGCCGGCGCCCGCCATGGGTGAAGACCCCCCATTTGCCGGCCGCCGTCGACTTGGCGTCGATCGCCGCGACGATGCACTGGCTGCCGAATTTCCGCGCCGCCTCGCGCACGAACTCGGGCCGCGCGACCGCAGCGGTGTTGATCGACACCTTGTCGGCGCCGGCCAACAAGAGCCGGCGGATGTCATCGACCGTGCGCACCCCGCCGCCGACCGTCAGCGGCATGAAGCATTGCTCGGCGGTGCGGCTTACCACTTCGTAGAGCGTGTCGCGCCCCTCATGGCTCGCGGTGATGTCGAGAAAGCACAGTTCGTCGGCGCCCTCGCGGTCATAGAGGCGGGCCTGCTCTACGGGATCGCCGGCATCGGTCAGATCGACGAAATTGACGCCCTTGACGACGCGCCCGTCCTTGACGTCGAGGCACGGAATGACCCGCATCTTCAGCATGGCACCGCCGCTCCGGCGGCGAGGCGCAGGGCCGCCTTCGCATCGAGGCGGCCGTCATAGAGCGCGCGCCCGCAGATCGCCCCGGCGATGCCGTCCGCGGCGTGGGCGGCGAGCGCTTCGATGTCGGCCAAGGCGGCGATGCCGCCCGACGCAATGACCGGCAGGCCGATCCGCCGGGCGAAGCGGCCGATCGCTGCCGCATCCACTCCGGTCAGGGCGCCGTCGCGGGCGATGTCGGTGTAGACGATCGCGGCAACCCCGGCGTCGACGAAATGCCGCGCCAACTCGACCGCGCCGATGCCGCTGGTTTCGGCCCAGCCCTCGACCGCGACCAGCCCGTCGCGCGCATCGATGCCGACGACAATCCGGCCGGGATAATCGGCAGCGGCATGGCGCACCAGATCGGGATCTCGGAGCGCTACCGTGCCGAGCACGACGCGGTCGATGCCGAGATCGAGCCAGTGATCGATCGCGGCGCGGTCGCGGATGCCGCCGCCGAGCTGGATCTTGAGGTCGACTTCATGGCGGATTGCCTTGACCGCCTTGCCGTTGACCGAGCGGCCGGCAAAGGCGCCGTCGAGATCGACGAGATGCAGCCAGCCGAAGCCCATCGCGGCGAAATTTCCGGCCTGGGCCGCCGGGTCGTCGTTGAATACCGTGGCGCTCGCCATCACCCCGCGCACGAGGCGGACGCAGGCGCCGCCTTTCAAATCGATGGCCGGATAGAGGATCACGCCCGCTGCTCATCAATCCGCTTGTAATAGTAATGGCCGGGGACGATGCGGCCCTCGACCTGGGCGTAAACGGGATGGGTGCCCCAGCGCAGGTAGCCGAGGCTTTCATAGAGCCCGATCGCGGCATGCTGGGTGTCGCGCAGATCGAGGTTGAGG
>DATLTH010000657.1:0-3866 GCA_035533695.1 Allostellaceae bacterium
GCGATCAGCCCTGCGGACGCTCTGTCGCACCCGCGCGCCAACGTCATCACCCGCGCCGTCGGCGCCGATTTCGGCCCCCTCGAACTCGCCAAGGCAACCGACCGGCTACGCCCCGGCGACCGCTTCCTGTTGTGCAGCGACGGGGTTTCGAAGATCGTGCCGGAAGAGGAAATCGCGCGCCTCATGGCGGTCGATGGAGGCTCGCCCGCCGAGCGGCTGATCGCCGCCGCTCTCGACCGCCAATGCGACGACAACGTCACCGCGGTGACGGTGGAGGTGCTCGGCGACCGGGTGTTGCGGACGGGGGACACGGTCCGCAGAATAATCTGAAGCACTTTCGCCCGGCGGCGCGCTCTGCCTCATCGCCGGCCCGATCCGAACGCGGGGCGGCGAGCATTCCTTAGCGTATGTGCGGCGCGCCCGCCGGAACCCTGATCCCGCTCAGCACGCCACCGGCCGGTTGGCCCTGCAGCAGAGCCGCCCATTCCGCCGCGGACTGTCCCTTTGCCCAGTAGTTCAGCAGGACAATGGTCCAGTATGTGCCGGCGCCATAACCGGACCGGCCGTCCCGGGCGGGAGACACCACCCCGTCGACGACCTCGCCCGGCGAGTGCCGGAGCTGGTCCATCTGGGCGCGCAACACCCAATAGCCCGTCAGGACGTCGAAGGTGCCCGTCGGGGCCGGGAGGGTAAAGCCGTCTCTCGCCGATGCCGGCCGCGCGGCGAGCGCAATCAGTCGTTGCACTGCCTCGACGTCACTGCGTTCGTTGACAACCCGCGGCGCGGTTCGCGGCCCGACGGGATGGGACACGTTCAAGATGCGATCGAGATCCAAGGCCGGCGGTTGAAGCATCATCACCTGGGTCATGCTAGGCTCCGAAAGTAGCCTGCGCGTCGGTACTGCTGCCTTGTGCCCTCAGCGCAGCGGCGCGTTCGCAGCGGCGCGTTCACAGCGGCGCGTTCACACGCTTCGCCCGCGCCCGCTTCACCCGGCGCGATCAGGTCTTCTGCATCAACTTCAGGTCGTAGCCAACGGTCTCGGGGCTGCCGCTGATGTTGGGACCCATGTCAGTAAAGGTTTTGCTGATCTTGGTGAAGTTCAGTGACAGCGATTCGACCGGCATGTCGCCGCCGCTGCTGATCGAATAGGCGCTCAGCCCGGTATTCTCCAGCTCAAACTTGAGGAACGTCTCGACTTTGCCCTTGGTGGTGGTGGTGAAATGGATCTGGACCTTGTTGTCCAGCTGGCCGGCGACCGCGTCGAGAAAAAGTTTCGGCGAGGCCGCGTCCATCCGCTTGGTCACCGTAATTTCGCTGAGGGTCGGCTCGCTATGCTCGCGCGAGGTCGGGCCGCGCGCCGCGGTGCCGATCGCCCGCCCGACCCCAAAATGAAACGAGTCGACCTCGATCCACTTCGAATGACCCTGTTCAGTCACCGAACCGTTAATGCTTGCGTATTTCAAATAGATTGCCATCGCAACCTCCGTTCGGCAATTCCGGAAACATTGTTAACCAAGAGTATAGCAAAACCCGCCAGAGGGGTCCATCGCAACTCGGACGGATTTTATCGAACCGCCCTCGCCGAGCCGCGCCAACACCTCCGCCGACAATTCGGGCAGCAGCGTCTGCGACAGGATTTTCTCGATGTTGCGCGCCCCCGAGGAGGTTTCGGTACAGCGCGCCGCGATCGTCTCGATCAATGCCGGGTCGTATTCAAATCCGGCGCGATAGGAGTCGCGCACGCGCTGCCGGATGCGGCGCAGCTGCAATTCGACGATCTGGCGCAACACGCTGTCCGACAGCGGCAGGTAGGGTACCAGCGTCACACGGCCGAGGAATGCAGCCTTGAAATATTTCATCAGCTCTGGCACCAGCGTCTCGCCCAATGCCGCCGGATCGGGCGCGGTTTCCGGGTCGGCGCACAACTTATCGATCAGCTCATATCCGGCGTTCGAGGTCATGATGATGACAGTATTCTTGAAGTCGATGTCACGGCCTTCGCCGTCTTTCATCATACCTTTGTCGAACACCTGAAAAAATACATCCTGAATGCCGGGATGCGCCTTTTCCATTTCGTCGAGCAGGATGACGGAATACGGCCGGCGGCGCACCGCCTCGGTCAGGATGCCGCCTTCGCCATAGCCGACATAGCCCGGCGGGCTGCCCATCAACAGGCTGACTTTATGCTCCTCCTTGTACTCGCTCATGTTGAGGACGGTGAGGTGCTGTTCGCCGCCGTAGAGCAGCTCGGCGAGGGTCAGCGCGGTCTCGGTCTTGCCGGTGCCGGAGGGCCCGACCATCAGGAACACGCCGATCGGCTTCCTCGGATCGGTCAGTTTGGCGCGCGAGGTCTGGATCGCCTGCGCCACCGCCGCAAGCGCATGCCCCTGGCCGACAACGCGCTCGCCCATCGCCTCCTGCAGACGCAGCACGGTGCGGATTTCATCGGATTGCATGCGTCCGGCCGGGATGCCGGTCCACCCCTCGACAATTTCGGCGACCGCCTGGGCATCGACCACCGGGAAGATCAGCGGCTCCTCGCCCTGCAGCTCACGCAACTGGGCATTGACGGCAGCGAGCTCGGCCTGCGCCGGCCCGTTATCCGCGTCAGGTCCCGCGGTTTCGATGGCGTTGCGCAATCTCCCGATCTCGGCGGCGAGGCGCTTCTCCTCCTCCCACCGCGTCGTCAGCGCGCCAAACTCGGCCGCCGCGGTGGCCCGCTCCTCAGCCAGTTCCACGAGGCGCGCGGCATGATCGGCGCCGGTCGCCGTCTCGCGCTCGAGGATGGCCGCTTCGGTATCGATGAGCGCCATGCGCCGCTGGCGGTCCTCGATGGCGGGCGGCACGGAGGCCTGGCTCATCGCCACCCGGGCGCACGCCGTGTCGAGCAGGGACACCGCCTTGTCGGGCAGTTGGCGGCTGGCAATAAAGCGGGCCGACAGGCGGACCGCTTCGCTGACCGCCTCGTCCAGAATCCGCACGCCGTGATGGGTTTCGAGCGTCGCCACGAGCCCGCGCATCATCGCAATCGCGGTCGGCTCGCTCGGCTCCTCGACTTTGACGACCTGGAAGCGCCGGGTCAGCGCCGCGTCCTTCTCGAAATACTTCTTGTATTCCGCCCAGGTTGTCGCCGCGATCGTGCGCAATTCGCCGCGCGCCAATGCCGGCTTCAACAGGTTGGCGGCATCGCCCTGCCCGGCGGCCGCGCCGGCGCCGACCAGGGTGTGCGCCTCGTCGATGAACAGCACGATCGGCCGCGGGCTCGCCTTCACTTCCTCGATCACCGATTTGAGGCGGTTCTCGAACTCGCCCCGGACCCCGGCGCCGGCCTGCAGGAGGCCGAGATCGAGGGTGCGCACCGTGACGTCGCGCAATGCCGGCGGCACATCGCCCTCGGCGATGCGCATCGCGAACCCCTCGACAACCGCGGTCTTGCCGACGCCCGCCTCGCCGGTCAGGATCGGGTTGTTCTGGCGGCGCCGCGTCAGGATATCGATCAGCTGGCGGATCTCGCTGTCGCGGCCGAGCACCGGGTCGATCTTGCCGGCATGCGCCATCGCGGTCAGATCGATCGTGAACTGCGCCAGCGCGCCCGACCCTGCCGGAGCCATGGCGCCCTCGGCACCGCCGTCGGCTTGCATGCCCTCGCCGGCGATCGTCGCGGCCGCGACCTCCGAGCTGCCTCCGGTAACCGCCGCGAAATCCCGTCTGAGCTGGTCGGCCGGAATGCGCGACAGCTGTCCCGAGGCGTCGCGCGCCCGCCGCGCCAGCGTCTCGTCCGCCAACAGCGCCCACAGGAGATGTCCCGAACGCACCCGCCCGGCGCCGTGCTCGAGCGAGCCAAAGAGCCAGGCCTGCTTGGCGCA
>DATLTH010000658.1:0-3941 GCA_035533695.1 Allostellaceae bacterium
TGCGCGCCGCGACAGCCGAGAGCAATGTCAATGGCTCGTGCCGCGGCCGCGCCAGGATCGAGTCGCCGACCCAGATCGAATCAAAGCCGAGCCCCTCGGCCCGCTCGGCGAGCGACAACAGCGGGGCTGCCTCGGGACGACCCTGCATGACCTGCTCACGGGTCGGGAGCAGGTATCCGATGCGGACGGGCATGGGGAGCGTCTCCGGTTTCTGGGCCTGGCGCAGCATAGCGGGGCTTCGACGGGTGGGCAAAAGCCGACGTGTTTCGCCTCGCCCGCCGCCGGTGGTTTTCCGCTGGACCGGGCGGCGAATAAATCGATGATGAGCGCTGGCGCTCGGCGGGGCCGCTACGACGCCGTTGCCGACGCTTCAGTTTGAGGATAGCGGGGTCTTCACGAGGATGAGCGAGAGGCGGACGGAGCCGATCGTCGCGTACCTGACCCGCTCGCGCGAGGTCGTCGAGGCGGCGATCGGCGACGGCGCGTTCATCGCGACGGTCGCGGCAATCGCAGAGCGGGTCGCCGTTGCGCTCGCCGCCGGGAACAAGGTGCTGTTCGCTGGCAATGGCGGCAGCGCCGCCGACGCGCAGCACCTTGCCGGCGAGTTGCTGTCGCGGCTCAACTACGACCGCGCGCCGGCCGCCGCGATCGCGCTGACCACCGACAGCTCGGTCTTGACCGCAATCGCCAACGATTACGGCTACGAGCGCGTGTTCGAGCGTCAGGTGCAGGGGCTCGGGCGTCCCGGCGACGTGCTGGTCGCGATCTCCACCTCGGGCCGCTCGCCGAACATCCTGAAGGCGATCGCGGCGGCGCGCGCGGGCGGGCTGGTGGCGATCGGCTTCACCGGGATAAGCGGCGGCGACATGGCGGCGCAATGCGATCTTTGCCTGCGGGCGCCGTCGGATTCGACGCCGCTCATTCAGCAGCTGCACATCACCGTCGGGCATATCGTCTGCGGGCTCGTCGAGGAACGGCTTTTTCCGCGGGCCGATGCCTCGCCCGGCCGGGCCGCCGCCGGCTGAGGTGCCGATGCCGGAATAGACCGGGCCGCACCTCGTTCTGAAGCGCCCCTCCGATAAGATGGCGCCGGCCGGGTTGACGCGGCGTGGTGAGAGGGTCACATTCGCAACATGACGAGGGCGACGCCTTGCGCCGGCGAGCGGCGAATTACCGCCCCGGGCCCCTTTGGGGCTCGGACCACGGTGATTCGTCTCCAACCTTCCCGGGATTTTCGCGATGTCGTCCTCTCTTTCCGCTGCCGCCGTCGTTGCTGACGACGAGTTTCCCGCCGCCGCCATCTGTTTTTCCGTTCAGGCCCGCGCCGAGCCGGGAGTGTTGCCCCGAATCGTCGAGCTGTTCGCCAAGCGCGGCCTGGTGCCGCAGAGATGGCACAGTACGGCCGCCGGAGCGATGCTGACGATCGATGTGCAGATCGACGGCCTCGGCCGCGACCTGGCCGATTATATCGCCCGCTGCATGCGGCAGATCACCGGCGTCGAGACCGTGCTGACCAGCCAGTCCCGCGCTTCCGGCTGAGCCAAGGCCCGATGTCTTTTGCCGACCACATCCGCGCCTGCAACAATTTCGAGCGCGCCCGCGTTGTCCCGCTCGTCGCCGGCGGGCGGCGGGTCGGCTGGCTGCGGCGCGACAATGCCGCGGCGCTCGCCCGCTTCCCCCGCGTCTTCGCCGTCGAGGGGGAACAGGCGTGCCTTGTTGCCGTGGGCGACGCCGATGCGGTCAGCGCCGCCGTCGACGAGGTGGTGGACGCGCTCGTCGCCCAGAACCATGTCCCGAAATGGCGCAACGAGACCTTCGATGTGATGCCGCGCTGGGGTGACCAGCCGGTGTTCCGCCTCGATCGCGGCGCGGTGCCGTTTTTCGGGACGCGCGCCTACGGCGTCCATCTCAACGGGTATTGCCGCGACGGCGACGGAATGCGCTTGTGGGTCGGCCGGCGCGCGCCTGACAAGCGGGTGGCCCCCGACAAGCTCGACAACATCGTCGCCGGCGGGATCGGCAACGGCCACGGCATCGCCGCCACCCTGTTCAAGGAAGCCGAAGAAGAGGCGGCGATCCCGGCCGCGCTGGTTGAGCGCGCGCTGCCGGTCGGCGCGGTCAGCTACCGGATGGAGACCGAGCTCGGCATCCGCGACGATGTCCTCTTTGTCTACGACCTCGAATTGCCAGCCGATTTCGTGCCGCAGAACCGCGACGGCGAAATCGTCGATTTCGCGCTGATGCACGCCGATAGCGCGATCGAGCGGGTGCGCGATACCGCTGATTTCAAGTTCAACGTGAACCTCGTCATCCTCAACTTTGCACTGCGGCATGGGCTTTTGGGGGTCGACGACCCCGAATATCTCGAAGTGGCGAGCGGCCTTCATCGCCCGCTCGATTGAGCCGCCGCGAGGATTTCGGCCGGGTTCATCCCGGCCTGCCGCATCGCCCGCACCGAGAGCGCCCCGTCGCGTTTGGCAAGGCGCCTGCCGTGTGCGTCGGTCAACAGCTGGTGGTGGCGATAATGCGGCGTCGGCAGGCCGAGCAATGCCTGCAGCAGGCGGTGGACGTGCGTCGCCGCGAACAGGTCGATGCCGCGCGTGACCAGCGTCACGCCTTGCAATGCATCATCGAGCGTGACGGCGAGGTGATAACTGGTCGGCACCTCCCTGCGGGCCAGCACGACATCGCCGAGCGCAGCCGGCTCGGCCACGACCTCCCGGCCGTCCTCGACCCACGCGAGCGGCCCGGTGCGCGCCAGCGCTGCCGCCACGTCGAGCCGCAGCGCGTAATCCGGGGCGAGCGCGCGGCGTCGGGCGCGCTCCGCGGCGTCGAGATGGCGGCAGGTGCCGGGATAGGCCGCGCCCATTTCGCCCCCTGGATTAAGATGCGGCGCACCGCCGGCGCGGGCAATCTCGGCCTGGATCGCGCGCCTTGTGCAGAAGCACGGATAGAGCAGCCCCTCGGCGTCGAGCCGGGCCAATGCCGCACGGTAATCGGCGAGATGCTCCGATTGGCGGCGGATCGGCCCGTCCCAATCGAGGCCGAGCCAGGCGAGGTCGTCGACGATCGCGTCGGCGAAGTGCGGGCGGCACCGCGTCGCGTCGATGTCCTCGAGCCGCAACAGAAACCGGCCTCCCGCCCGGCGCGCGGACTGCCAGCCTTCGAGGGCCGAACGGACGTGGCCGAGATGCAGATAGCCGGTCGGGCTCGGCGCGAACCGGGTAACGATCATCACCATGCCGGCGTCATTCAAAGCTCTTCCCCCTCGGCTTCGACGTAGCCGATCAAGCGCCTGCCACCTATGGAGAACTGAAAGCCCGCCTCGTCCGCGAACGCCAAACGCGACCTACCCGGCCTCGTCGGCGAGCTGATCAAGCCGCTCGCCCTACAGCGCGAGCACCAGGCCCGCGCCTTCGAGCGGTATCGGGCGTCGCCGCGACCGGGCGCGGCGCACGCGACCCCATAACCCGTATACCGAGTGTTTTAATCTTGCAACTCCCTTAAAAAAACCTAAATCAATTTCACGATGTGCCGCTGCTTATCACGTCCTGCACGGCCACCGCGCGACAGCCCGAATGCTCGGGCCTCGCTGACGGGATGAAGTCGTCATGGATATCGGCGCCACGTGGCTCATCCTCGCAATATGCGCAATTGCTGCACTGGTGGCGCTGCCTCGAAAGGCCGGGCTTTATCTGCAATTCCTGGCGATCGCCATGTCGATTGCTGTGCTTCTGACGTTTGCGGGCTGTGGCCGGGAGGAGTATGACCCCGGAGGCAGTCCATCCGAGGAATTGGCGAGCTTATCGGATGCAAGCAGACTGGACGAACCGGTCGCGATCAGGGGCGTCTGTAACAGCTCCTGCGCCCTGAAATTGACCGCCGGCCGCAACCTGTGCGTGTCTCCAACCGCCGAGATCGGCGTGCACGAGGTGCGCGAC
>DATLTH010000659.1:0-7756 GCA_035533695.1 Allostellaceae bacterium
ATCGGCGCGGCTTCGTCGAAGCGCTCGCGGCTTTCGTCCATGGTCCCGCGAAACGCCGCGAACTCGCGGCGCGCGAGGCCGCGCCCCAGCCCCAATCGCAGCCGTCCCTTGCACAACAAATCCAGCACCGCCGCCTGCTCGGCGACGCGCAGCGGGTCATGCCAGGGCACGATGACCGCGGCGGTGCCGACATCCACATTCGGACACAGCGCTGCCAGATGGGTCATCAGCTGCAGATTGTCGGGGCAGAACGAATAGTCGAAAAAATGATGCTCGGCCGACCACAACACGTCGAAGCCCGAAGCGGCCGCCAGACGCGCGAGGCGGATTTCTTCGTCCCAGACCTGATCGTCGCCGAAATTCTCCCAGCCGTAGCTGGCAAACACCATCATCATGCCGACGTCCATGGCGCTCTCCCTCGATCTGCACGCGGCGGCGAGTGTTCCACGCGGACCCGCCGATCACAACCGCCATGCGCGTTTGCGCGCTGCATTTACGAATAGCCCGGCTACCGATAGCCCGGCGCGGCGGAGCCGCTTGACAGGGCCGCGCGCGCCGCTATGACGGGACGCATCGCCGCGGGTGGGGGACGCGCAGCACATGAAACGGGCATTGGTCTTCCCCGGACAGGGCTCGCAGATGCCCGGCATGGGCGAGGCGCTGGCGGCGGCGTTCCCGGCGGCCCGCCTTCTGTTCGACGAGATCGACGACGCGCTGTCGACGCCCCTGTCGCGGCTGATGTTCGAGGGTCCCGAGAGCGAATTGATGCTGACCGAGAACGCCCAGCCGGCATTGTTGGCGGCAAGCCTTGCGGTGGTGCGCGTGCTCGAAAGCGAAGCCGGTTTCGACATCGCGCGCGAGGCCGCCTACGTCGCCGGACATTCGCTCGGCGAGTATTCGGCGCTGGCGGCATCGCGCGCATTGCCCGTCGCCGAGGCGGCGCGGCTCGTCCGGCGGCGCGGCCAGGCGATGCAGAAGGCGGTGCCGGTCGGCGAAGGGGCGATGGCGGCGTTGCTGAGCCTCGACATCGCCGCGGCGCGCGACGTTGCCGAGCGGGCGGCGCAGGGTCAGGTGTGCGCCGTCGCCAACGACAATTGCCCGGGCCAGGTCGTCGTCAGCGGCCACCGCGCGGCGGTCGAACGCGCCGTCGCGCTCGCCGCCGAAGCCGGCGCCCGGCGCTCGATCATGCTGCCGGTCAGCGCGCCCTTCCATTGCCGGCTGATGGCCCCGGCCGCCGACATCATGGCCGAGGCGCTGGCCGAGGTGGCGCTCATGCCCCCGGTCGTGCCGCTCGTCGCCAACGTGACCGCCGCCGCGACCAGCGACCCCAAGGAGATCAAGATGCTTTTGGTCGAACAGGTGACGCACATGGTGCGCTGGCGGGAAAGCGTATTGCTGTTCGCCGATAACGGTGTCGAGGAGGTTGTCGAACTCGGCGCCGGGCGGGTGCTTTCGGGCCTCGTCAGACGGGTCGATCGTGCGCTCGCCGCGGTCTCGGTCGGCACGCCCGCCGAGCTCGAAGAGCTGATGAAGCGGCTGTAGTGTTCGACCTGTCCGGCAAAACCGCGCTGGTTACCGGCGCCTCTGGCGGCATCGGCGGCGCGATCGCCCGCGCCTTCCATCGCCAGGGCGCGCAGGTCGCGCTCGCCGGGACGCGCGAAACGGTGCTCGCCGACCTCGCCCGCGAACTCGGCGAACGGGTCCACACCTTGACGGCCGACCTTGCCGATCCCGCCGCGCCCGATCGCCTGGTGCGCGACGCCGAGGCGGCGATGGGATCAATCGACATCCTCGTCAACAATGCCGGCATTACCCGCGACAGCCTCGCCTTGCGCCTCAAGGACGAGGATTGGCAGGCGGTCATCGAGATCAACCTGTCCGCCGCCTTCCGGCTGACCCGCGCGGCGTTGCGCGGCATGGTCCGGCGCCGCCACGGACGGGTGATCTGCATCACCTCGGTGATCGGCGTCGCCGGCAATGCCGGTCAGGCGAACTACGCGGCCGCGAAGGCAGGCCTGATCGGCATGGCAAAATCGTTGGCCGCCGAGACCGCGACCCGCGGCATTACGGTCAACTGCATCGCCCCGGGGATGATAGAGACCGCGATGACCGAGCGGCTGAGCGAGGAGCAGCGCGGCCGGATCGCCGCAACAATACCGATGGGCCGCTTCGGCGTCGGCGAGGACGTCGCTGCGGCGGCGGTGTATCTTGCCAGTGCGGAGGCGGGCTACGTCACCGGCCAGACGATCCACGTCAATGGCGGCATGGTCATGGTATGAGCCGGGCGAACCTGTCCTCGGGGGGAACTTTTATGCCGGCTGAATTCGTGTTATGTGAGCCGGCCTTCAACGGGTCCATGATGGCGAGACGCAAGGCTGAGCCCGCAATCAGGGCGCCCGGACCGCGCTGAATTGAGCCCACTAGCAGCACGCAATCGAGGAAACGAGCGAATGAGCGACGTCGCCGAGCGGGTCAAGAAGATCGTCGTCGAGCATCTCGGCGTCGACGAAGCCAAGGTGACCGAGAACGCCAGCTTCATCGACGACCTTGGGGCCGACAGCCTCGACACCGTCGAATTGGTGATGGCCTTCGAGGAGGAATTCGGCTGCGAGATACCCGACGATGCGGCCGAGAAGATCGTCACCGTCAAGGACGCGGTCACCTTCATCGAGGCGCACAGCTGAACGTGTCGCGGCATGGTGCGGGGCGGCGCCCGCCGGACTCGCCGGACCTGGGTCCGCCTGATGGCGACGGCTGCGCGAGAGCCGGCCTAGCATGAGGCGCATCGTTGTCACCGGGATGGGGCTTGTGACGCCGCTCGGCATCGGCCTCGAGCACGTGTGGCGCCGGCTGCTCGCGGGCGAATCGGGAATCCGTGCGATCCAGTCGCTCGATGTGTCCGACCTGCCGTCGCGCATTGCCGGCCAGGTGCCGCGCGGCGACCGCGCTGCCGGTCTGTTCAACGCCGATGAGTGGATTGCGCCCAAGGACCAGCGGCGCATGGACGAGTTCATCGTCTTTGCGTTGGGGGCCGCCGACCAGGCGATCGACGACGCCGGCTGGCATCCGGACAGCGAGGAGGAACGCGAGCGAACCGGCGTGATGATCGGCTCCGGCATCGGCGGATTGCCGGGCATCGCCGACGCCGCGATCACCTTGCAGGAGCGCGGTCCGCGCCGCATCTCGCCGTTCTTCATCCCGGCCAGCCTGATCAACCTCGCTTCCGGCCACGTCTCGATCCGCCATGGCTTCAAGGGCCCCAACCATGCCGTGGTAACCGCCTGCTCGACCGGGGCGCACGCGATCGGCGATGCCGCGCGGCTGATCATGCTCGACGACGCCGACGTCATGGTGTGCGGCGGCACCGAAGCGGCGATCTGCCGCCTCGGGCTCGCCGGGTTTGCCGCGGCGCGGGCCTTGTCGACCGGGTTCAACGACGAACCGACGCGCGCCTCGCGTCCGTGGGACCAGGACCGCGACGGGTTTGTGATGGGCGAAGGGTCCGGCATCCTGGTCTTGGAGGAATACGAGCACGCAAGGCGGCGCGGCGCCAGGATGTACGCCGAGGTGCTCGGCTACGGCATGTCGGGCGACGCCTATCACCTGACTGCGCCGGCCGAAGACGGCAACGGCGCCTTCCGTTCGATGCGCAACGCGCTCAAGAGCGCGCACCTGTCGCCCGAGGGGATCGATTACATCAACGCGCACGGCACCTCGACGCCGCTCGGCGACGAGATCGAGCTTGGCGCCGTCAAGCGCCTGTTCGGCGATCACGCCTACAAGCTATCGATGTCGTCGACCAAATCGGCGATCGGTCACCTGCTCGGGGCGGCCGGCAGCGTCGAGGCGATCTTCGCGATCCTGGCGTTGCGCGACGGGGTCGTGCCGCCGACCCTCAACCTCGACAACCCGTCGCCGTCCTGCGATATCGACCTCGTCGCAAAACACGCGCGCGAGCGCCCGGTCAAATACGTCCTGTCGAACTCGTTCGGTTTCGGCGGCACCAACGCGTCGTTGATTTTCGGGGCGGCTCAGGGCCGGTGAGGGAATGCGGTTGGTTCGCCTGCTGATCGCAGGCCTCGTCGCCGCTTTGATCGTCGTCGCGATCCTTGCGGGGGCCGGGTACTGGCTTTACCGCGACGCGCAAGCTCCGGGGCCGCTGACCGAGGCCACAATCGTTGTTGTGCCGTCGCATATCGGCGTCGCCGGCATCGCCGACCTGTTGACCCGGCACGGGGTGATCAGACGGCCGCTGGCGTTCGACCTGGCCGCCCGGATGTCCGGCCGCGGCGCGGCCCTCAAGGCCGGCGAGTATGAGTTTCCGGCCGCCGCGAGCGTGATGCAGACGCTGAATATTCTCGCCAGCGGCAAGACGGTCAAGCATCGGCTGACCATCCCCGAAGGCCTGACCAGCGCCGCCGTTGTCGCCCTGGTCCGTAACGCGCCCGCGCTCGACGGCGATGTCGGCCCGGTGCCGAGCGACGGCACGCTGCTGCCTGACACGTATGTCTACAGCTACGGCGACACCCGCAAGGCCCTGATCGAGCGCATGCAGCGCGCGATGACGCAAGTCGTCGCCCAGATGTGGAAGGAGCGGCGGCCGGACCTGCTGCTGGCGACGCCGCAGGAAGCGGTGATTTTGGCCTCGATCATCGAGAAGGAGACGGCGCGCGAAGAAGAGCGCGCGCATGTCGCGGGCGTGTTCATCAACCGGCTGCGGCTCGGCATGCGCCTGCAGGCCGACCCCACCGTGATCTATGCGCTGAGCCGCGACGGCGCGAAGATCGACCGGCCCCTTAACCACGCCGATCTCGCGACCAATTCGCCCTACAATACCTACCTCGTCAAAGGGCTGCCGCCGGGACCGATCACCAACCCCAGCCGGTCGTCGTTGCGCGCTGCGATGCGGCCCGAGCCTACCGAGGACCTCTATTTCGTCGCCGATGGCAGCGGCGGCCACGTCTTTGCCAAGACCCTCGCCGACCAGACCCGCAACATCGCTGAGCATCGCCACGGCATGGCGACCGAGCCTGACGCTGCGCCGGCGGCCGCACCCCAATCGCCAACGGCAACGGCGCCGCGTGCGGTTGCCCCGGCGGCCACGGCGGCGCGGCACCGCCGCCGGCTGCATCAACAGGCGGCGCGGTTGGCGCGCTGCCGCCACGCGGCGGGCCACGCCTGCCGGCGCTGACCATCGGCGCTGACCATCGGCGCGGCCGGCATTGTTGGCGTCGGCAGCGCCCGCTATAACCCGCGGGGCGGCAGCAGGAATAGAGGCGGCATTGGGCGTCTCCAGCATGACCGGGTTCGCCCGGGCCGAGGGCGAAGCGGACGGCGTTTCCTGGGTCTGGGAAGTGAAGAGCGTCAACGCCCGCGCGCTCGATCTGCGGCTGCGCCTGCCGCCCGGGTTCGAGGCGTTGGAAGCGCCGCTGCGCGCCGCGCTGACCGGGCGGGTTCGCCGCGGCAACGTCTCGGGCACCCTCTCGGTCAGCCGGCTGGCGCCGCCGGCGGTCCGCATCAACCGCGAGATGCTGGCGCAGATCGTCGCCCTGCTCGGCGAATTGGCGGGGACCATCGAGGCGGCGCCGCCGCGGCTCGATGGCCTCATTGGCCTGCGCGGCGTCATCGAGACGGCCGAGGACGAACCCGACAGCATTGTCGAGGCGCGCCACGCCGCCGTTCTCGGCGGCTGGGCGCTTGCGCTCGACCGCCTGGTCGCAGCGCGGGGCGAAGAAGGCGCGCGCCTCTTCGCGATGCTCTCGGCGCAGCGCCGCGAGCTTGCCGCGCTGGTCGATGCGGCGGCGGGATGCGCGGCGGCGCAACCGGCAGCCCTGCGCGCACGCCTCGAAACATTGCTCGCCGAGCTTTCCTCTCTCGCCCCGAGCATGCCCGAGGAGCGGGTGGCGCAGGAGCTGGCGATGCTGGTCAGCCGCGCCGATGTCCGCGAGGAGCTCGACCGGCTGCGCGCCCATATCGCCCAGGCCGGTGAGCTGTTGGAGCGCGGCGAGGCGGCCAATGGCTCCACAGGGCGGCAGCTCGATTTCCTGTGCCAGGAACTGAACCGCGAAGCCAACACGCTGTGCTCGAAATCCGCCGACATCGCGCTGACCCGAATCGGCCTCGCGCTGAAGGCGACGATCGAGCAATTCCGCGAGCAGGTGCAAAACCTCGAATGAGCGGCCCGGCGCCGGCAGTCGCTTGCGGCGATCAGCCGCCGCCGATCCATGCCCGATACGCGGCCGTCACCATCGCCGTTATCGTCGGCAAATCATTGTGGCGGGTGTTGAACACGACATCGAAGTTGAGGGGATCGGTCGGGTTCACGCCGTAGAGCGCCGCATAGCGTTTCTGCTCGCTGGCGAATCGCCGGTCGATGCTCTCGCGTACTTCCTTGACCGACGTGGCGTCCTCGCTGATCCGCCCTCCGTGTTGCAGATGGGCAAAGATGCGCTCGGCGGCCGTACCGGGATCGAGCAGCAGGAACACCTTGAACGATTCCGGCATCCAGTGCCAGGCCATGCGAGAATCGATCACCAACTCGTTTTCGGTGCGGTATTTCTCCGCAAGCAGATTGTCGACCTCTAGGTCGATGTCGCGCTGCGCTTCGGCGGAAATGTTCATCGCCTCGATCGATTCGCCGCGCTCGGCCGCCAGCTGCCGGAAGATATCGCCGGACGAAAAGTGGCGAAATCCCAGGGTGAGGGCAACGGCCCGCGCGGTCGAGGATTTTCCCGATCCGGGCGAGCCCGCCAGCGTGATGATCTGCTTTCTCATCGGCGCAATCGCTGCGTCATCTCGACCGGCGCGTCAAGCCAGCGCGCGCGCCAGGGCGCAGAATTCGGCGACCGATAGTTCCTCGGCGCGCGCGGTCGGGGCGACGCCGGCGGCGGCGAGCAGGGGCTCGACCGGCACCCCGAGCGTTTTGAGGCTGGCCCGCAGCATCTTGCGGCGCTGGCCGAAGGCGGCGGCGGTGACCCGTTCGAGCACCGGCCGCGATGCCGATGCCAGCGGCGCGGCGCGCGGCGTCAGGGTGACGACGCTCGAGGTCACTTTCGGCGGCGGCACGAAGGTGCGCGGCGGCAGATCGAACATGATCCTGGCCGTGCACAGCCACTGCACAATGACCGACAGCCGGCCGTAGGCGGCCTCGCGCGGGGCGGCGGCGAGCCGTTCGGCGACCTCGCGCTGAAACATCAGGGTCAGGCTTTCGTAGTCGCCGATGCGGTCGAGCCAGCGCAACAGCAGCGCCGTTGCGATGTTGTAGGGCAGGTTGGCGACGATCTTGCGCGGCGGCTCGGACAACGCCGCCGGGTCCAGTTCCAGCGCATCGCCGGCAATCAGTTCGAGGCGCCCCGGATAGGCCGCCGCGAGTTCGCCCAGCGCCGCGAGGCAGCGCGGGTCGCGCTCGATCGCAACGATCCGCCGCGCCCCTTCGGCCAGCAAGGCGCGGGTCAGCCCGCCGGGGCCGGGGCCGATCTCGATCACGGTTATGCCGGCGAGCGGCCCGGCGGCGCGCGCGATCCGCCGGGTCAGGTTGAGGTCGAGGATGAAATTCTGCCCGAGGCTGCGGCGCGCGGCGATGCCGTGCCGGGCGATCACCTCGCGCAACGGCGGCAGCAGCGGCGCTGATCCCTCCCCCGACTCGCGCTGGCTGCTCACCGGCGACAACAAGAAAGCGTGGCATCCCGGCGGAGGCCGGGGCCCACGCCTCGGGCGACGGAGCGGCTGATCGGTGGGTTCCGGCCTTCGCCGGGAT
>DATLTH010000660.1:0-3091 GCA_035533695.1 Allostellaceae bacterium
GGCTGGCGGCCGGGGTGGGATTTTGCCGGCATCGTCGAGCGCGAAGCCGGCGACGGCAGCGGCCCGCCCTCCGGCACGCGCGTCGTCGGCCTCCTGCCATCGGGCGCCTGGGCCGAGCGGGTCAACTGCCGCAGCCATGCGGTCGCGGCGTTGCCGGAGGGGTGCAGCGACGCCCAGGCCGCGACGCTGCCGGTCGCCGGCCTGACCGCGCTGCATGCCTTGCGCCAGGGCGGCCTCCTGCTCGGCCGCAAGGTGCTCGTGGACGGCGCCTCGGGCGGGGTCGGCCATCTCGCCTGCCAGCTCGCCGCGGCGGCGGGCGCGCTGGTCTGGGGCCATGTGCGCCGGGCGGAGGCGCGCGACGCGGTGGCCGAGTGGTGCGGCGGGCGTGTCGTCGTCGCCCGCGACCTCGCCGCCGCGGCCGGGCACGGCCCCTACTGGCTGATCGTCGATTCGCTCGGCGGGCCGGCACTGGCGGCGGCGCTCGGCATGCTGACGCCGAACGGCACCTGCGTGACCCTCGGGATCTCGGATGCGAGCACCGTAACCTTCGAGAGCCGCAATTTGTTCGGGACCGGCGGGGCGCGGCTCTACGGCCTCACCCTCTTCCACGAATTGATGAGCGTCGAGCGCGGCGGCATCGGCCTCGCGCTGCTCGCCGATCTGATCGCCGCCGGCAAGCTCAAGCCGCAGATCGCGGTCGAGGCGAAATGGGGCGAGATCGGCACGGTCGCCCGCCGCCTGATCGAGCGCGACTTCACCGGCAAGGCGGTCCTCCACATCGACGGCTGAATGCCTCAAACCCCGAGCAGCGCAGCAATCTTGTCGGCGGCCTTGAGGCCGTGCCCGGTCAGCACCGCGACGATGGTCTGGTGCGGGCCGATCGTGCCAGCATCGAGGAGCCGGGAAAGCGCGGCGCCGACGGTCGCGGCGGTCGGCTCGACGTAGAGGCCGAGACGGCCGAATGCCGAGAGCGCCGGCGCGATGTCGGCTTCCGGCACGGCGACGACCCCGCCCCGCGAGCGGCGCAACGCCGCCAGCACTTCGCGCGCGCGCACCGGTTTCACGGTGGCGATGCCGTCGGCGACGGTCGGGCCGGGCGCGAACGGCACGTAATCCTCGGCCGCCACCGCCCAGGCGGCGGCGAATGCCGCGCAATTTGCCGCCTGCACCGCGAAGAGGCGCGGGCGGTGGGCGATCTCGCCGCGCCGGTGCAACTCGTCGAAGCCGCGCTCCAGGCCGAGGATGTTGCTGCCGTACCCGGTCGGCACCAGGATCGCGTCGGGCACGACAAAGCCGAGCTGCTCCCATAATTCGTAGGCCAGCGTCTTGGTTCCCTCGATGAAAAACGGCTGCCAGTTGTGGCTGGCATAGAAGCTGTCGCCGGCGGCCGCCAATGCCGCCTCGGTGACCGCCTGCCGGCTGCCGGGAATCGCGCATACCTCGGCGCCCGACGCGGCGATCTGCACCACCTTGCCGCGCGGCGCGGTCGCCGGAACATAGATGCGGCATGGAATACCGGCTGCCGCCGCGTAGGTGGCGATCGAGGCGCCGGCATTGCCCGAGGAATCCTCGTGGACCCTGCCGACCCCGACCTCGAGCAGGTGATTGAGCATGACCGCGGTGCCGCGGTCCTTGAACGAGCCGGTCGGCATCTGCGATTCGAGTTTGAAATGCACCCTCGCGCCGGCCCAGCTTCGCTCGACCAGCGGCGTCCACCCCTCGCCAAGCGAGACGCGTGCGGGCCCTTTGAGCGCGAGCGCCGCGCGGTAGCGCCACAGCGACGCCTCGCCGCCGTCGATCTCGCCGCGGACAAGCCCATCTCCGGGAGCCAGATTGAGATGGCTGCCGCACGCGCAATGCCAACGCGGCCGATCCGCCGGCACTGTCATACCGCAAGCGGGGCAGTCATAAGCCGCGAATGCCGCAATCATCGCGTCCCTCCCTCACCATCGTCGGCGCGTCATCGCCGAGCCGCTCGCCTGTCGCTGCGCCTTGCCGCATGATCGCCGTCTCGCAGGCCAGAGAGTAGCGGAACGGCAGACGATGGCGGAAGCGAGCCTCATTGACGGCAAAACGATCGCCGCGGAGTTGCGGCGGCGCGTTGCCGAAGCGGCCGGCGTTCTGCGCGAGCGCCATCGGTTTACCGCCGGCCTCGCCGCTGTTCTCATCGGCGACGACCCGGCGAGCAAGATCTATGTGCGCAACAAGGCGCGCGCCTGCACCGAAGCCGGGATCGAGTCGTTCGAATTCCATCTGCCGGCGGATGCCGGCATCGCCGCGATCCTCGAATTGGTCGCCCGGCTCAATGCCGACGAGCGGGTCGACGGCATCCTCGTCCAACTGCCGTTGCCCGGCGACATCGACCCGCAGCTGGTGATCGGCGCGCTCGACCCGGCGAAAGACGTCGACGGGTTTCACCCGATCAATGTCGGGCGATTGTGGAACGGCGAGCCCGGCCTCGTCCCGTGCACGCCGCAGGGCATATTGATGCTGCTGCACAGTGTAAGACGGGATTGGTCGGGCGCCGAAGCCGTCGTGCTCGGACGGTCGCGGATTGTCGGCCGGCCGGTGGCGGCGTTGCTGATCGCCGCCGACTGCACGGTCACGGTCGTCCATTCGAAGACGCGCGACGCCGCCGCGATCTGCCGGCGCGCCGACCTTGTCGTCGCCGCGATCGGCCGGCCGGCGATGGTCACGGCGGAGTGGATCAAGCCGGGCGCCGCGGTCATCGATGTCGGGATCAACCGCGTTGCCCGGCCGGGTGGCGGCGTGCGGCTGGTCGGCGATGTCGATTTTGCGGCGGCGCGCGGCGTTGCCGGCGCGATCACCCCGGTGCCCGGCGGGGTCGGGCCGATGACGATCGCCTGTCTGCTGCACAACACCTTGTTCGCTTCGTGTCGGCGGCGCGGCCTGCCCGACCCGATTTCGCTCTGAGGCCGGCGCGCTCGGTAGAGCGTCGTTGGAACCGCCGATCACCTCGGCCGTTCGCCTGATGACCATCCTCAAGAAGGGAGCAACGGTCATGACGAACAGAACCGTGGCAAGCTTGGCCTTCGCGGCCGGATGCGTACTCGGATTGGGCACCATGCCG
>DATLTH010000661.1:0-2278 GCA_035533695.1 Allostellaceae bacterium
CGGCCCTACCAGTACCGTGGTGGTCAGCGTCTCATCCATGCGGATAGAGGCATCCCGGAGAAGGCGGAAATTCCGGATGTCGAGACGCGCGAGCCTCATGCGTCACCATCCTCATCATCGCCCGCTAGGTCGCCCCCATCAGAGGAGACCGTTGTCGTTCCGAGAATGGCGGCGCACAGGCTCTCAATCTCTCTCATCTGCGCCGTGTCAATCAGCATCGTCCGCAGCCTTGTGCGACGCGCCGTCAGCGCGCGTGACGGGTTGGAAAGATACGCGTCTCCGGCGATGGCCGTCTGCGCCAGGCCGACGATTTCCTGGGCGAGCGCCCCGATCCGGCGGTGATCGTCATTGGCGGGATCGAACGCCGGCATCAGGCGATAGGGCAGTGCATGGATGTGCCGCTCGCCGAAAGCGCCCTTGGGATTGAACGGCGCGATGGCCTCGGTCATGGCACGGCTATTCAGCATGCCAACGCAAAACCATGCCACATCCTCGTTCCCGAAGACCTTCCAATACAGGGTCTGGTCGATGACCAGGTCATAGGCTTCCGCAACCGGCAGACAAGCGGCGCAGATATGCTTTCCGCCGGCACCGGCCAGGATGATGTAGCCACCTTCGCCGAAATGCTGCTTGCTCAGTTTGCCGCGCTCGTCGACGCGGCTCTGGAGCGACTTGCCCTGGCCGACGGTGGCGAGCTTGGCGTTGATCCGTCCGAACCGGCGGGCCGTATGCGTGTGTCCCGAGCGCCGAATATCGGCTTCATCACGGATGAGCCACGCACCACTTGCATCACGCTCAGCAGGAATTGCGATGGGCGCGCAGTGAGCGCCGAGCGTGAAAGGCAACAGGTTTTCCGACTGTGCCATGCGGTAGATGTACCCAGGGGCGACGTGACCGGGAAACCGCTCGCCTTTCAGTTCCTTCGCGGCCTTGACGGCGAAGAACCATGGTGACGCGGAAGCTGGCGTGTTGACTTGGTATTCGGCGCCGGCCGCATTTTCGATCTCGATGCACACGGCCGTCCGGGGCATAAGGTCGGCGCCCTGCTGCGGAAGCTCCGTCATGCCGCCGGCGGCAACCGGCATCCCCTCTTTGGCAAGCACCCAAGCCGTTCGCTGTGAACCCAGCGTTTGGACCGAAAAATCAGCCGCGATGAGTCCAGACGGGTCAGCCAAGAAGCCGGCGATCGGCGTTGCCGCAAGGCCGGCGGTCTGAGCCCGCTTGTGTCCGATGATGGCCGCGCCGGGGTATTTGAAGGTGCCCCGAGCAACCTGCCACACTTCACCGATTTCGAGCGCGACGGGCCGTTTGCTGGTCAGGAATTCGTGCCGGCGCAACCGCTCATGGTGGTGGCCGTTGAAGATCGTGCCCGGGACGAGGCATGCGATGGCCGCACCCGGCTTCAGATACCGGTCGACGGCATGCAGCAGGTGCGTTGTTCCCAATTCGAGATGCAGGAACGACTGACCCGAGGGCCGGATGCCGTAGAGCTTCGCCCGCGCCGTCAGAAAAGCCCGGTAAGGGTTATCGGCAAGGCCGCTCATGGCCAGCCAGGGCGGATTGGACACCAGCCCGTTGAACTGGCCGGTGAGAAGGCCGGGCCGATAGGTGTTCCGCAGGATGAAGGCCCAGATTCCATTCCGGTTGGCGAGCGCGAGCGCGACCATGCGCTTGACCAGAGCATGTACCCCGACGGCGAGAGCTTCGCTGAAGTCTTCCGGCAAGACCGTCCCCGACGCGGCGGCAGCGCCCGTCAGAAACTGCGCGGTGTTCGCCTTCGTGATCGGCGTCGCCTTCCCGGCCTTCTGAGCAGCAATCGCTTCGTCGTAGGCCCAATCGACGATCCGGTCGAACAGATCACGATAAGCAGGTTGCACGAGAGCCGAAGGTAGCTTCACGGTCGTGCCGTCCAACGACAAGTCAATCGTGTCGTTCGTGCCGAAGAACGGGAGGGCCGCCGACACGGGTGTCACCGCGAATAATGAATCGGCATGGTAGACGGGAATCACGATCGGGCTTGTTGCCGCCTTGATCTCCGCTGCCAGCGTTACGACCCAGGTCGTCTTCGACAGGCTGACCGCGAGTGGATCGATGTCAAAACCAGTCGCCACATCATGCAGCGCCGCAATGCCGGCCAACCCCCGACGGTCTCTGGCCGCCTTCAAAATCTCGGCAAGGATGGAACCCGAGCCGCAGCACATATCGATGATCCGCGGGCTTTCGCCCGCCGGAAGGACGTCGAGACAGCGCTCGGCCACCTGCCGCGATAGCCAAGCCG
>DATLTH010000662.1:0-6304 GCA_035533695.1 Allostellaceae bacterium
CCGCGCGGCAGCCTTGCCAATCTGCTGGCGGAGCAGGGCGTCTTTGTACTGTCCGGCAAACGGGGCAAGCCTCGGAGCTAGGCCGCGGAGGGAACAATGATCGTCGCCCAGCTCTCCGATCCCCATATCGTCGCGCCCGGAAAGCTGTTCCGCTGTCCCGTGCAGGGCACCGCGCCCGAGGCCGAGCGGCTCTACCGCGAGTTCGACACCGCGCCCTATCTGGCATCTGCCGTCGCGGCGCTCAACGCGCTGGTGCCGCTTCCCGACATCGTGGTGGTCACCGGCGACCTCGTCGAAAACGGGATGCCCGAGGAATACGAACATCTGCGCGCGCTGTTGGCGCCGCTGGCGATGCCGGTCTTCGTCATCCCGGGCAATCACGACGCCCGCGAGCCGCTGCGCGACGCGTTTCGCGGCGACGGATATCTGCCGGCCGACGGCTTCCTGCAATACGCGGTCGGGGATTACCCGCTGCGGCTGGTCGCGCTCGACACCGTCGTTCCCGGCAAACATCACGGCGCGCTGTGCGCCGAGCGGCTGGGCTGGCTCGAGCGAACGCTCGCCGCTCAACCGGCACGGCCGACCGTCATTCTGATGCACCACCCGCCGTTTGCGACCGGCATCACCTACATGGACAAGTACGGCCTCGACAACGCAGCGGGGTTGGCCGAAATCGTCGCTCGCCATCCCCAGGTCGAGCGCATCCTGTGCGGCCACCTGCACCGCGCGATCGACCGCCGCTTCGCCGGCACGGTCGCCGGGACGGCGCCGAGCACCGCGCACCAGATCCGCCTCAACCTCGTCGCCGACGCGCGGATCAGCTTTATCTTCGAGCCGCCCGGTTACCAGCTGCATTTGTGGCGGCAGGGCAGCGGTCTGGTGACCCACACCGCGGTATTGGACGACGGGCCCGGCATTGAGCCGCGGCGCTCCCTGCCATAGCCGATCCGCCGGCGTCAGGTGGCGTCGGCCGCCGCCGCCGCCCGCACAAGCCGGGAGCAGCGCAGCTTGAATCTCGGTTCTTTTGCGGGTGGAGGCCGGAAGCGGAATCGAACCGCTGTACACGGATTTGCAGTCCGTTGCATAACCACTCTGCCATCCGGCCCAAGTCGGCGTTGAGGGCAGGCGTGATATAGGCGCGGGGCGCGCCGCGGGTCAACCCGCTCTTGGCGCGACGGCCGGCGCCGAAATCGCCCGGCCTGCCGCCGCGGCGGTGTTGCCGCACCGATGTGCGACCCATATATTCGTTACATCCCGCCAGCGGAAAAGGGTCCAAGGATGGCGCGCGTTACCGTCGAAGATTGCGTATTGAAAGTGCCCAACCGGTTCAAGTTGGTCCTGCTCGCCGCGCAGCGGGCGCGCGAGATCACCTCGGGTGCGCCGCTGTCGCTCGATCGCGACGACGACAAGAACCCGGTCGTCGCCCTGCGCGAGATCGCCGACGAGACGGTCGGGCTCGATCATCTCGAGGATTCTCTGGTGCGCGGCATGCAGAAGCATATCGAGATGGATGAACCCGAGGACGCACCGGAACTCGAACAGACGCTGTTCGGCATCGCCGAACCCGCCGGCGCCGTCATCGGCGAAGACGCGTTCGACGAAGAGGCGGTCGAGGAGGAGCTTGAGGAAGACCTGCTCACGGTCGAGGACGAGGCGGCATTGGACGAGGAGCCCGGTGAGGATCCCGGCGAGGAGCCTGCCGGGGAGGGCGAGAGCGGCGACGAAGAGATTTGACATGCACAAAGCGCGTTCCCGCACAGCGCGTTCCGACAAGGCGCGTTAGTGTCGTGACCGAGGCAGCGGCCCGCCCGGCATCATGCCGGGCCGACGACAAGGCGGTCGCCACGCCATGATGCGGCAGTTCGAGCTCGTCGAGCTGGTCAAATCCTACGATCCCAAGGCGGACGAGGCGGCGCTCGACCGCGCCTATGTCTATTCGATGAAGGCGCATGGCGGCCAGCAGCGCGCCTCGGGCGACCCGTATTTCTCGCACCCTGTCGAGGTCGCCGGGCTCTTGGCGCAGATGAAGCTCGACACCGCTTCGATCATCACCGGCCTGTTGCACGATACGGTTGAGGATACGGTGGCGACGCTCGACGACATCGAGCGGGTGTTCGGGCCGGACATCGCGCGCCTGGTCGACGGCGTCACCAAACTGTCGCGGATCGAATTGCAATCGGACCAGACCAAGCAGGCGGAAAACTTCCGCAAGCTGGTTCTCGCGATGTCCGACGACATCCGCGTCCTGTTGGTCAAGCTCGCCGACCGCCTGCACAACATGCAGACATTGCGCTTCATCAAGAGCGAGGAAAAGCGCCGGCGCATCGCGCGCGAGACGATGGACATCTATGTCCCGCTCGCCGAGCGCATCGGCATGCACGGGATGAAGGACCAGCTCGAGGATCTCGCCTTCGCCGAATTGCACGCCGACGCGCGGGCCAGCGTCATCGCGCGGCTCGGCTTCCTGCGCGAGAAGGGCGGCGACATCGTCACCCGCGTCGCCGCCGAGCTGAAGCAAACGCTCGCCGAGGGCGGCCTGGCGGCCACCATCTCGGGCCGCGAGAAATCGCCCTATTCGATCTGGCGCAAGATGCAGCGCAAGAACGTCTCGTTCGAGCAGCTCGCCGATGTGATGGCCTTCCGCGTCCTCGTCGAGGGGGTCGCGGATTGCTACCACGCGCTGGGCATCCTCCATTCCGCCTATCACGTCGTGCCCGGTCGGTTCAAAGACTACATCTCGACGCCGAAGCCCAACAATTACCGCTCGCTCCATACCGGCGTGATCGGCCCCGAGCGCCAGCGCATCGAGGTGCAGATCCGTACCCGCGACATGCATGAAGTCGCCGAGCTTGGCGTCGCCGCGCACTGGATCTTCAAGCAGCAGGCGGGGTCGGTCGACGGAAAGCAATATCGCTGGTTGCGCGAATTGCTCGACATCCTCGAACAGGCGTCGAACCCGGAGGAATTCCTCGAGCACACCAAGCTCGAAATGTTCCAGGACCAGGTCTTTGCCTTCACCCCGAAGGGTGATTTGATCGCCTTGCCGCGCGGCGCCACCCCGGTCGATTTCGCCTACGCGGTCCATTCGCAGATCGGCGACACCTGCGTCGGTGTGAAGATCAACGGGCGGCTCCAGCCGCTGCGGACCGAACTCGCGAATGGCGACCAGGTCGAGATCGTTACCTCGAAGGCGCAGACCCCGTCGCCGACCTGGGAGCGCTTTGTCGTCACCGGCAAGGCGCGCGCCCGCATCCGCCGCTTCATCCGCACCCAGCAGCGCGCCCAGTATCTCGATCTCGGCCGCGCCATCGTGCAGAAGGCGTTCCGCCAGCAGGGCCAGGATTTTTCCGAGCGGCCGCTCGAAGCGGTGCTGAGCCAATTCCACTGCGCGTCCGTCGAGGATCTCTACGTCGCGGTCGGCGAGGGAATGGCGACCGGCCGCGAGGTGGTCAACGCCGCCTTTCCGCATCCGCCCGACGACAAGAACAAGGTCGTCCCGCTCGCCCGCGCCCGCCGCAAGGGCAATCCCCGCGACAATGCCGTGCCGATCCGCGGTCTCATCCCCGGGATGGCGGTCCACTTCGCCGGCTGCTGCCACCCGCTGCCCGGCGACCGCATCGTCGGGATCGTGATCACCGGCAAGGGGGTGACGATCCACACGATCGATTGCGACACGATCGAAAGCTTTGCCGACGAGCCGGAGCGCTGGCTCGACGTCGCCTGGACGAGCCCCGAGGCCGATGCCGCGCATGTCGGCCGGATCAACGTCACGATCGCCAACGAGGCGGGCAATCTCGGCTCACTGACGACGACGATCGGCAAGCAGGGGGGCAATATCAGCAATCTGAAGATCACCAACCGGTCGACCGATTTCTTCGAGATCATGGTCGATATCGAGGTCGCCGACGTGAAGCAGCTGTCGACGATCATCGCGGCCCTGCGCGCCACGCCGGTGATCAACTCGGTCGTCCGGGCGCGCGGCTAGGGCCGTTTCGATGAAACCCCTCCTTTTCGTCATCCGCGGGCTTGACCCGGCCATCCCCGAGATCCGCGGGTCAAGCCCGCGGATGACGATCAGAAATTGGGCCTAGGACCCGATGATCCTCGGCGTCGGCAGCGACCTGATCGACATTCGCCGCATCGAGCGCGCGATCGAGCGGTTCGGCGACCGCTTTCTCGACCGCATCTTCACCGAAGCGGAGCGGCGGCGCTGCGACCGCCGCGGGCTGACGCGCGGAGCGAGCTACGCCCGCCGCTTCGCCGCCAAGGAGGCGGCGGCCAAGGCGCTCGGCACCGGGTTTCGCCGGGGCGTCTTCTGGCGCGACCTCGGGGTCGTCAACCTGCCGTCGGGTCAGCCGGGCCTGCGGCTAACGGGCGGCGCCTTGCTGCGGCTGGAGGCGATCACCCCGGCGGGGATGCAGGCGCGCCTCGATGTCAGCCTGACCGACGAGCCGCCATTGGCCCAGGCCGTGGTGATCATTACCGCCCTGCCGGCCGAAGCGGCTCGGGGCGCGTGAAATTTGCCGTTAGTGCCTTGACTTGGCGCGCCGCGGGCGGCTTGATCGCGCGCCTCCGAAATCCGCCCGCCTGGTCATGAAATCCAACTCCGGCCACAAAGTGGCGTCCAAAAAAAAAGCCTCGGGCGGCGTTCTCGAGACCGTCAAGACCGTTGTATATGCGGTTCTGATCGCGCTTGTCGTCCGTAGCGTCGCCTACGAGCCGTTCAACATCCCCTCGGGCTCGATGATCCCGACGTTGCTGGTCGGCGATTACCTGTTCGTGTCGAAATTTTCCTACGGCTACAGCCGATATTCGCTGCCGTTCGGGCTGCCGCTGTTCTCCGGGCGCATCTACCTGCCGTTTTCGCACATGCCGCAGCGCGGCGACGTGACGGTGTTCAAATTGCCGACCGACCCGTCGGTCGACTACATCAAGCGCATCGTCGGCCTGCCCGGCGACCATATCCAGATGCTCCACGGCGATCTCTACATCAACGACCAGCTGGTGCCGCGCCGCCCCGACCCCTCCTGCCGCAATGAGGGTGCCTTCGACAGCGAAATTCCTCTGGCAATGCAGCAAGGTTATATGGAAAGCCTACCGCGCGGCCCTGGCAAGACGCCAGTTGAGCATTGTATCATTAAACGCGGCAACGACGGCATGCTAGACAACACTCAGGTTTTCGACGTGCCGCCCGGTGACTATTTCATGATGGGCGACAATCGCGACAATTCGCAGGACAGCCGCGTCTTGTCGGCGGTCGGCTATGTGCCGGCGCAAAACCTGGTGGGCAAGGCGCAATTCCTGTTCTTCTCGACCAACGGATCGGCGCATTGGTGGGAAATCTGGAGGTGGCCGTTCGCGATCCGCTACCGCCGGCTGTTCCATGGCGTGAGCTGACGCCCCGGACGGCGACAACGGCGTTGCCCGACGACGATCCCGCCCGGCTGATCGGCCACCATTTCGCCCGGCCGGAGCTGTTGGCCGAGGCGCTGACCCATCCAAGCGCGTTGCCGCCGGCGAAAAACGGCCGGCGGCGGGTGCGCCGCTCGCCGCTCGCGCCGCGCCACTACGAACGCCTCGAATTTCTCGGCGACCGGGTGCTGGGGCTGGTCGTCGCCGATGTGTTGTGGCGCCGCTTCGCGCAGGAGCCGGAGGGCGATCTGACCCGGCGCCTCACCAGCCTGGTGCGCCGCGATGCGCTGGCGCGGGTCGCCGCCGCGATCGGCCTCGATCGCCATCTGGTGCTGTCGCCCTCCGAAGCCGCGTCCGGCGCGGCGCGCAACCCGAGCATCCTCGCCGACGTCATGGAGGCGGTGATCGCGGCGATCTATCTCGATGGCGGGTTCGCCGCTTCCTTCGCCTTTGTCGAGCGGTTCTGGGAACCGCTGATCGCCGAAATGGCGGGGCCGCCGCGCGATCCGAAAACCAGCCTGCAGGAATGGGTGCAGGGGCGCGGACTGCCGCTGCCGGCCTACGAGGTGACCGCGACCAGCGGCCCCGATCACCTGCCGCAATTCACCGTCGCGGTGCGCGTCGCCGAACTCGGCGAGGCGAGCGCGGTGGCCTCCTCGAAGCGTGCCGCCGAGACCGCTGCCGCCGCGGCCTTGCTGGGGCGGCTCGACAGCACAAGTAACTCCCATGCCGAAAATGACGAAGCCGACATCGCCCGATAACCCGCCCCCCGCGACCCAGGAGAGGGAGGCGGCCACGCGCTGCGGCTATGTCGCGCTGATCGGCGCGCCGAACGCCGGCAAGTCGACGCTGTTGAACAAATTGATCGGCCATAAACTGGCGATCGTCACGC
>DATLTH010000663.1:0-4871 GCA_035533695.1 Allostellaceae bacterium
CACGGCGCGGCGGCGTTGCAGGCGCGGTTGCCGATGCCGAAGACGGCGGAGGAACTGAAGGCCACGCCTGACGACCGCTACCTGTCGCAGATGTCGCGGCGGATCTTCCATGCCGGGCTCAAGCACAGCATGGTCGACGCCAAATTTCCGGCCTTCGAAGAGGTGTTTTACCGCTTCGACCCGCGCCTTGTGCGGGCGATGCCGGACGAGGCGCTCGAAGCCCTCATGGGCGACGCGCGGCTGATCCGCCACTGGGGCAAGTTGAAATCGGTGCGCGACAATGCCGCCGCGATGCTCGATGTGGCATCCGAGCACGGCAGCTTCGGCATCTGGCTCGCCGCCTGGCCGGGCGGCGACATCGTCGGGCTGTGGGAGGCCTTGGCGAAACGCTTCAGCCAGATGGGCGGCAATTCCGGTCCGAGTTTTTTGCGCATGGTCGGCAAGGACACGTTTGTCCTGTCGCCGTCGGTCGTCGCCGCGCTGAAGCATTGGGGCGCCGTCAGCGCGCCGCCGAAAAACCGCCAGGACCGCGCCGCGGTTCAGGCCTGCTTCAACGCCTGGGCCACGGCGAGCGGTCAGCCCCTCTGCCGCCTCAGCATGACCCTCGCCATGTCGGTCGAGGATTGAGCCTTCCCGATGCCCAACCGATCGTAACGCAAACAACCGCTTCCCGGCGCAGCCCGGGACCCACTTTGCAGCGGCTGCGCGCCCCGATAGGTGGGTCCCGGCTTTCGCCGGGAATGCGGAGGTTTTGATGCGGTGAGGCGGCCTCAGTAGGTCGCGATCTCGACCGAGTGGCCGTCCGGATCGTCGATATAGACCGACTGGATCGTGCCGGTCGCGCCGGCGCGCGGACCCTGCATCCTGATCGGCACGCCGCAGCGCTCCATATTTGCGGCGATGTCGGCGACCGGCATATCGGTGATGAAGCAGATATGCGCCGGCATGCGCTTCTCGCCGCTCATCGCGGTTGCGCCGGCGAGGTCAAGATGAATTTTCTGATTGCCGAACAACAGCGCAGCGCGGCCCTCGCCCATGCGCTCGCTGCGCATGCCGAGCACACGGTCGTAGAATTCGATGCTGCGGTCGATGTCGGCGACGGTGATGTTCAGATGGTCGATGCGGTCGATCTTCATGGCCAGCCTCGCTCGGGGGACAACGCGGGCCAGCTTGCCACGCCCTTCGTCCGGGCGCGAGCGGATCGTCGTGCCGCGGATCAGTAATTCGAAATTTCGACGAGGTTCTCGTCGGGATCGCGGATGTAGACCGACTGGATTGTGCCGATCGCGCCGGCGCGCGGCCCCGGCCCGGCGATGATCGGCACAGCGCACCTGCCCAGATGCGCGACCACCTCGGCAAGCGGCACCTCGGTGATGAAGCAGAGATCGCCGGAGCCTGGGGTCGGCTTGTCGGCGACGAGCCCCGGAATGTTGCCGGCCGGGTGCAGGTTGATTTTCTGCATGCCGAAGCGCAATGCCGTGCGCCCCTCGCCGAAGCGGATGACCTCCATGCCCAGCACCCTGGTATAAAAGGCGCAGGTGCGCTCGATATCGGCGACGGTGAGGACTAGGTGATCGAGACGCGCGATGTTCATGGGCTGCGGCTCATTGGACGATATCGAGCACGTACGCCATGCCGCCGTTGAGCAAGGTCACCACGACAAAGGCGATCAATACCAGGAACACGCCCCAGCGCACTCCGTGCGACAGCGGCAGGAACAGCGCGCCGACCAACAGCGCGAAGACGATCCACAGGATCTGCTCGAGGCCCAGGGACGGAATAGACATGACGCCAGGAATATTCGCCGTTGGTTAACGAGCCGTCAACAAACCATCCCTGAGGCTGGTCAGCGGTGCCCTTTAGGTGGGTCAGCTTTGCCGTTAGCTAGTCGGCGGCAGCGATCCGGTCGGACGATGCGATCTTTGGGTCGTCGCCGGATTTCGCCTGGGCGGCGGCCCGCATTTGCAGCAGCGAGGCGATCAGCCCGGTCCAGCCGGTCTGGTGCGCCGCGCCGAGACCGCGGCCGCTGTCGCCGTGGAAATATTCGTAGAACAGCACATTGTCGTGGAAGCCAGGCCCGGCAAGACGCGAATCGCCGCCGACCGCCGCTCTCGCCCCGGTCGCGTCGCGCAGAAAGAGCCGGCAGAGCCGATTGACAATCTCGTCGGCGACCTCGGCGAGGCTCAGCATATGGCCTGAACCCACCGGGCACTCGACCTTGAACTCGTCGCCGTAATAGCTGTGAAAGCGCCGCAATGCCTCGATAATCAGATAATTGAGCGGCATCCACACCGGCCCGCGCCAGTTCGAATTGCCGCCGAACATCCGCGAGTCGGAATCCTCCGGCACATAGCTGACGCTGAACCGGCGACCGGCGCACTCGAACTCGTAGGGATGCGCCTCATGGTATTTCGACATCGAGCGAATGCCGAAATCCGACAGGAACTCGTTTTCGTCGAGCATTCGCTGCAACAGACATTTCATGCGGTGGCCGCGCAGCAGCGACAACAGATGCCGCTCCTCGTCGCTCTCGTCGAGCCAGTGCGAGACCAGCCTAGCCAGTTCGGGGCGGTGCTCGAAGACCCAGTGCAGCCGCTTCGCGAATTCCGGCAAACCGGCAAGCACGCGGCCGTCGAGCACCTCGACGGCAAACAGCGGGATCAGACCGACGATCGAGCGCACCCTGAGCGTTTCCGATTCGCCGCTGGGAAGCTGCAATACGTCGTAATAGAACGCATCGGCCTCGTCCCACAGCCCGAAGCGGGACTCGCCGAGCCGGGTCATTGCCTCGGCGATCAAGAGGAAATGCTCGAAGAACTTGGTCGCGATGTCCTCGTAGACATGGTCGTGCAATGCCAATTCCAGCGCAACCCGCATCAGGTTGAGCGTGTACATCGCCATCCAGGCGGTGGCGTCCGACTGGTTGATGGTGCCGCCCGTGGGCAGCTTCTGGCTGCTATCGAAGATGCGGATGTTGTCGAGGCCGAGAAAGCCGCCCTCGAAAATGTTGTGCCCCGCGGCATCCTTGCGGTTGACCCACCAGGTGAAATTCAGCATCAGCTTGTGGAAGACGCGCTCGAGAAAGCCGCGGTCGCCCTCGCCGCCGCGCGCGTCGCGGTCGATCTCGTAGACCCGCCACGCGGCCCAGGCGTGGACCGGCGGGTTGACGTCGCCGAATTCCCACTCGAACGCCGGCAATTGCGCGTTCGGGTGCATGTACCATTCGCGGGTCAGCAGGATCAGCTGGTCCTTGGCGAAATCGGGATCGATCTCGGCCAGAACCACGCAATGAAAGGCGAGGTCCCAGGCCGCGTACCACGGGTATTCCCATTTGTCCGGCATCGAGATGACGTCGGAGTTGAACAGGTGGCGCCACTCGGCGTTGCGCCCGGCGTACCGCGATTCGGGCGGCGGCGGCTGCCTCGGGTCGCCGCGCAGCCACTGGCGAACGTCGAAGTAGTAATACTGCTTCGACCACAACATGCCGGCAAACGCCGCGCGCTGCACCTGCCGCGCCTCGCCGTCCGCGATGCCCTCCTGCAATGCCCCGTAGAACGCGTCCGCCTCCCTGCGGCGGCGCTGCATCACCGCGGCGAAATTGCCGAAGCCGCCGCCATCCGCACTGAGCCGCACCCGCACCCTGGCCTGTCCCCCGGCCGGCACATCGAGCCGGTAATGCGCTGCGGCCTTGGTGCCGCGGCGGGCCGGATTGACGGCGTCGCGATCGCCGGCGACGACGTAGTCGTTGATCGCGTCTTTCGGGAAGCCCGCCCGCGGGGCGCCGTAGAGCCGGTGCAAATTCGTCTCGTTGTCGCAGAACAGCAGTTCCGGCATGCCGTCGCACACGAGGCGCAGCGGTTGCAGATTGGGGTGCCCGGCCTCGATCGCCGCGTCGCCCGCCGCCGCCAGAAGCGGTCTTGCGGCATTATCGTGCCACGACCAGGTATTGCGCGCCCAGAGCTGCGGAATGAGCCGCAACGGCGCCGCATCGGGGCCGCGATTGTGCGCGGTCACCTGCAGCAGGATGTCGTCGATGCCGGCCTTGGCGTACTCGATCTCGATGTCGAAATAGCGCCCGCCGTCGAAGATGCCGCTATCGATTAGCTCGAATTCCGGCTCGTCGGGCCCGCGTCGTTGGTTTTCGACGAGCAGCGCATCGTAGGGAAACGCGGCCTGCGGATATTTGTAAAGCATCCGCATGTAGGAATGCGTCGGGGTCCCGTCGAGATAATAGTAAATCTCTTTGACGTCCTCGCCGTGGTTGCCCTGGGCGTTGGTGAGCCCGAACAGCCGTTCCTTCAGGATCGGGTCGCGCTCGTTCCACAGGGCGACGCCGAGGCACAGATAGAGATGGTCGTCGCCAAAGCCGCCGATCGCATCCTCGCCCCAGCGGTAGGCGCGGCTGCGCGCGTGATCATGCGGGAAGTATGTCCAGGCGTCGCCGTCGGCGCTGTAATCCTCGCGCACCGTCCCCCATTGGCGGTCGCTGACATAGGGACCCCAGCGCCGCCACGGGGCGCCGAGCCGGGCGTCGGCAAGCCGGCGGCCCTCGGCGGTTTCTGCGACAGTCGGAGCGGCGCCTCCCCCTCGGCCTTTTGCCATTGCTCCCGCCGGTTTTGCTTGCTTCGCCTGATGGCGATAGATATCGCGTATCTTGCAATTCTAATAGATTGTTTATCGTGTCCTAGGCGTTTTGTTTGTTCAAGTCAACCAAAGGACGCTAAAATGATGGCAAATGCAAATATTGCAAGCCACGGTTTGTGCCGTGGTCCGAGTACCCGGAGAACGCCATGAACCCGCCGCAACGGTCGGAGCCGACGGACAATCTGCGATACTCCACGTTTGGATCGTTAATAACATCGCGGTCGACG
>DATLTH010000664.1:0-3479 GCA_035533695.1 Allostellaceae bacterium
CGGCACCGACATCACGCCGGCGTGCTTTGTGCGAGGCACGCGGATCCTGACCGAGGCGGGCGAGGCGGCGGTCGAAGATCTGGCGATCGGCGACCGGGTGGTGACCATGTCGGGCATGGCGCGGCCGATCAAGTGGATCGGCCGCCGCAGCTATGACCGTCGTTTCATCGCCGGCAACCGCGGCGTGTTGCCGATCCGGATCACGGCCGGCGCGTTGGCCGACGGGGTACCGTCGCGCGAGTTGTGGGTGTCGCCGCAGCATGCGCTGTACCTTGACGGCGCCCTGGTGCCGGCCGAGCATCTCGTCAACAACCTGACGATCGTGCAGGAGGAGCACGTCGAGCGGGTCGAATACTTTCATATCGAACTCGACAGCCACGACGTGATCTTCGCCGAAGGGGTGGCGGCTGAAAGCTACGTCGAGTGTGACAACCGCGGCGTGTTTCACAATGCCGGCGAGTTTGCGCTTCTCTACCCCGAAGCGGAGCCGGCGTGCTGGACCTTCTGCGCGCCGCGCCTCGAAGCGGGGACCGACGAGGCGGTGGCGATCCGCGCGCGGATCGCGCGCCGTGCCGGCCAGCCCGAGGGGCCGGCTGCCGACCGGATGACCGCGGCGCAAGCTCGCGATCTCAGGCCGGCGGACGGGCGCGTCGCGGGATGCGTGCTGCCCACGGGCTGGAGATGGTGGAGCAAGGCGGGCCTGTCATGCGAAGTGGTCGGGCGCGGCCGCCAGGACGGCATCGCCTATGTCGACGTCCGCGTTTTCGGCACGCCGAAGGCGACCACCCACGCCAACCAGATTCTCCTGACCGGCAGCAGCGAAATCCCGGTACGCCACGGCGAATGCTGGCAGGCCGGCGCCCATGTCGGGCTGTCCGGGGGCAGTCTGCACAACGTGCAGGCGGTCGAGATCGCGGCCAACCTCAACGCGGCGGAGGGCGGGTATTCGTCGTGGTTTGGCGCGACGTTCGTGACGCCGTTGGATGGGGCTGCGACCCGGCGGCGGGGCGGCCGGCGATTTGTCCAGCGGCATTTCGCCCGGTCGGGCACGATCACCGACCGCGCGGCGGCGTATCTCCAGCCATTGTTGCAGATCGCCACGATCGAGGGCGCCGCGGTCGACCTGACGTTGCGGATCGGTCACCCGAGCGCGACGCGCCTGGCTCCGACCGAGTTGCCGGAACAGCGACGCACCGCGGCCTGAGCGCCCCTGGCTGGCCATGTGCCGGCGCCGTTCATGGCGGCGCTGCGAGATTTGCGCTGGACAGAAGGCGGCCGGGATGGCGACAGTCAGCGCCGGGACCTCTGAGGACACGCCATGATCACCAAATTCGACAGCTCCTATTACGGCACCGCCGACATGGAGAAGCTCGGCTATACCGGCACGCCGATCAACCAGCGCTGCTATTCGCGGGAAGAACTGGCGCACGCGATGCACAAGGTCGTCACCTACGCCAAGTTCATGGACGAGCGCGGCTACAACACCTTCTGGATGGCCGAGCACCATTTCCAGCCGGAAGGCACCGAGCTGATCCCGAACCTGTTGATGATGGCGATGCATTTGTGCGGCGTCACCAAGAAGCTGAAGATCGGCTGCGGCTTCAACGTCGTGCCGATGTGGCATCCGCTGCGCCTCGCCGAAGACTATGCGATGGCCGACATCCTGACCGGCGGGCGGGTGATCTTCGGGGTCGCGCGCGGCTACCATACCCGCGAGGTCGAAACGTTCGGCTCGCCGCTGATGGACCAGACCGCCAATCGCGAGATTTTCGAAGAAGGCGTCGACCTTGTCTTCAAGGCGTTCGAGGGCAAGCCCTTCTCGCACAAGGGCAAGTATTACACGATCCCGCCGGAGGTGCCTTACCGCGGCTATACGCTGAAGGAGATCACGCTGGTGCCGGCGCCCGATCATCTGCCGGTCGAATGCTGGCAGCCGATCCAGAGCGGCTCGGACCGTGCCTTCGACTTCATGGCCAAGCACGGGATCAGCGGCGTGATCGGCGGCGGCTCGGCCGAGGGCGGCGCGGTCGAGCGCCACATGCTCGGCTTCCAGGCGGCCTATGCCAGGCGCGGCATCAAGCTCGAACTCGGCGAGCGCCTGGCGCTCGGCTATCAGTTCCACATCGCCGCGAGCCGCGAGCAGGCGATCCGCGAAGCCGCGCCGCACTACGAAGAGAACATGAAGATGTTCGGCGAATTGCGCCTCGTGCGGGCACTCTCCGACGAGCAGATCGCCGCGATGCGCGATCCCGTACTCGCCGGCACCGTCAAATTGCCGACGATCGAGGACGCGGTGAAAATGGGCGGCTTCCTCGCCGGCACCCCGGCCGACATCATCGAGCAGCTGAAGGCGGTCGAAAAGCGCTACCCCGGCGTCGATCGGGTGATCTGTGCAACCCCGCTCGGCACCCCGCTCGACATCCAGCTCGAAGACCTCGACCGCTTCGCGAAAGAGGTCATGCCGGCGTTCCGCGGTGCGAAGATGGCGGCGGCGGCCGAATAGGCCGCCCGTCGCCCGACCCGCAGCCGCGCGCGCGGCCGCGGGTCAATGGCCCCACGGCATGATCGGCACGCTGGACACTGCGTTGTACGGCGAGCCGTTGACGATCTTGTCGCTGATCGCGAGGTAGACGAGCGTCTTCCGCTTCTTGTCGACGATGCGGTAGACGTGCGTGCGCTTGAAGAACACCGAGGTGCGCTCGGAATAGACCTGCGCCTTTTCCGGCAGGCTCGCGAGGTCGACCGTCACCGGCCCGGTCTGCCGGCAGGCGAGCGAGAAGCGCGACGGGTCCTCGGCCAGCCCGAGGCTGCCCTTGATCCCGCCGGTGCGCGCCTGGCTGATGTCGCACGCCACCCCCGGCACCTTTGGGTCGTCGAAGACGCTGACGCACACCTTGTCGTTGGAGCCCAGGATACGGAACGTCGTCGAAACGCACGCCAGATCGTCCGCCCGCGCCCCAGCGGTGCTAATCATGGCGGCGAGAATCAGCACCGTTGCACCTATGGCGAGCCGCCAGAACGCTTTCATTCGCCGCCGCCCTCCTTCATCGCATCGAGCCAGCGCCGCAGCACCGCCGCGTGCCCGGCCAGCCGCATTTCTAGTCGCGCCATTTGACGCCTTCCGTACGCACGTCGTCGATCAGCGCCGGGTCGGCATGCCGCAGATCCACAAGATCGACATCGTAAGGGATCGTGCTTTCCTCGATATCGGCGGCAAGTTCCGCAAAAAAGCCGGATGGCAGATCGTCGCGCGGCAGGATCGCAATGTCGATGTCGCTATGCTGCCGCACCTCGCCGCGCGCGCACGACCCGAACAGCCACACCTCGGCATCATGCTCACCGAGCGCCGCCAATACCATGCGGCGCAATTCCTCGATCGCCCGTTTGCGGGTCGAGTTCATTGCCGGGCGCTTAAAGTGTCCGCCGAGTTAGCGGGGCGGGGTTCCTCCCCCGCTTGCGGGGGAGGTGGCGAGCGACGT
>DATLTH010000665.1:0-5955 GCA_035533695.1 Allostellaceae bacterium
ACGCCTATCGGCTCGCGGTCTGACAGCCGCGGACCGTCTCCCTGTTGTCATTGCGAGCGCAGCGAAGCAATCTCGCCGGGAGGGGCTCCGTCGAGATTGCGTCGTCGCTCTGCTCCTCGCAATGACGGGTTGGAGGAAGAAAGGGTGAGCGAACGCATCTTCGACGGGCTGAAGGTCATCGACTGCGCCAGCTTTATCGCCGGGCCGGCGGCGGCGACGGTGATGTCGGATTTCGGCGCCGAGGTGATCAAGATCGAGATGCCCGGCATGGGCGACCCGTATCGCCGGCGTGCGATCCCAAAGCCTGAAAGCCCGCTCAACCCGGGCTTCATCCTCGATGCCCGCAACAAGAAAAGCCTGGCGCTCGACTTGCGCGCCGAGGCCGGGCGCGCCGTGCTCTACCGGCTGGTGAAGGACGCCGACGTCTTCATCACCAACTACCCGCCGCCGGTGCGTCAGCGCCTCAAGATCACCTACGAAGATTTGATGCCGCTCAACGAGCGGCTGATCTACGCCTCGTTCACCGGCTACGGCGAAGTGGGCCCCGAAGCCAACAAGCCCGGCTTCGACGCCACCGCGTGGTGGGCGCGCACCGGCCTCATGCATCTGGTGCGCGCCGGAGAAGACGCGACCCCGGCGCGCTCATTGCCCGGCATGGGCGACCATCCCTCGTCGATGGGCACCTACGGCGCGATCGTCACCGCGCTCTACCAGCGCGAGCGCACCGGCAAGGGCAATTACGTCAGCTCCTCGCTCTTGGCCAACGGACTGTGGGCCAACGGCTGCTCGGTGCAGGCGGCGTTGTGCGGCGACCGGGTCGTGCCGCAGCCGCCGCGCGAAATGGCGCAGAACGCGCTGCGCACGCACTACCAGTGCCAGGACGGGCGCTGGCTGCTCTTGTCGATCGCCTCCGACGAGTGGCGCTGGGACAAGTTCAAAACGTGCATGGCCGACGCGGCGCTCGACGATCCGCGGTTCGCGACGGTCGAGCGGCGCGACCAACACGCAAGCGAGCTTCTCGCCGTTCTCGACCGCGTATTCGCGACGCGCGAGCTTGCGTATTGGCGGCAAGTGCTCGACGACGCCGGCATCATCTTCGGCATCGTCGCCGAGACGCAGGACATCGCCGAGGACGAGCAGGCGCTGGCCGCCGGGCACCTGGTGCCGTTTGTCGACGCCGATTTCATGACGATCAACAGCCCCATAGAGATCAGGGGGCAGCAGAAAATCCCGCCGCGCCGTGCGCCGCGCGTCGGTGAGCACAGCGATGAGGTGCTGCGCGAGGCCGGTTATGCCGAAACCGAGATCGCCGCGTTGCGCGAGAGCGGCATCGTCGCATGACCGACGATCCGTCGCCGTCACAACGCCGAGAGAGCCGTTGAACGACTATATTTTTTACGTCGACGTCTTCTCATTCTGCAATCAGCGGTGTCCGTCCTGCGTGGTCGGCAACAAATACGGCAGTCTTTCCGATTGGCCGCATGGGCTCATGTCGCCAGATTTGCTTGCCCGCATCCTCGACAAGGCGGTCGACGAGTGCCGGGTTGCGGCGGTCGGGCTGTACAACTGGACCGAGCCGTTGCTGCATCCCGAAATCGCGGAATTGATCAGTGTCGTGAATGCGCGCGGCATCGACAGTTGGATCAGCTCGAACCTGAACGTGCTGCGCGATCCCGAGGCGATCTTGCGCGCCGCCCCGACGTGGTTGCGCATCTCGCTGTCCGGGTTCACTCAGGAGATCTATGCCCGGGGGCACCGGGAGGGAAACATCGAGACCGTCAAGCGCAACATGCGCCGGCTCGCCGAGGCCAAGGAAGCGGTCGGCAACATCGGCACCCATATCGATGTGATCTATCACGAGTACATCGACAATCGGCACGAGACCGGGGCGATGCGCGACTTCGCGACCTCCCTGGGCTTTCACTTCTCGACGATGCTGGCGCAGATATTCCCGGTGGAGAAGATCATCGCGATCGCCGATGGGCAGGAAACCCCGGCCGACCGTACCCTCCTCAATCGGCTGGCGTTGCCGCTTGAGCGAGCCCTCGCCGTCACCTCGGCGCTCAAGGCGCCGAGCTGCGGGCTTCTCGATGACATGATCGTCCTCGACGTCGCCGGAAACGTCATGCTGTGCTGCGGCAGTTCGATGGAGCGCAGCAACGCCGTGGGTCATTTCCTCGACTACCCGATCGAAGAGTTGCAGCGGCGCCGGCGTCAGCTGACGCTGTGCCGGCGCTGCCTTGACCTGGGGATCCCGACCTATTTCCACGGACATGATGCGTTCGCGCAGCTCGCCGCGGAGCACGAAATCAACCGAGCCGGCGCAAGAACCCATTGACATTGTAAGTGACGTTCTTGCCGAACCAATCACAATATCGGGAAACGATATCGTATTCAGGATGCTGGCTGAGGAAGATTTCCAGTGCCGCCTGAGGCCCGCCGGCAAACATCTCGGACAATCCGAGTTCTGTTATGATGCCGTCCTCGACAATGATGTACTCGCCGGGCCTCAGCCATTGCTGAAAGAAATTCAAAACGGCCAGCGTCGTATCTTTGTGGTGGCGTGAATCCTCGATGACCAGCAAGGGCCGGGCCAGCCCCTCGATGAAGTCTCGAGACAGATCGCGTTCGAGGTGGTCGGCATCGCCGCGGTGAAAGGTTACTGAGGGATCGTCCAGATCGGCAACCGGGTTGAGGTCGACCGAATGGATATGTGCCGGCAACCCGAAAGCGCGCATGGTGTCGGCGAGCCAGAGGGCGCTGCCGCCGCGATTCGATCCGATTTCGACGATGGTTTGCGGACGCGCCTCCCACAGCAGCATCGGATAAAGGGCCCAATCGAACGGGTTTTTGAGTGTCGGGATGCCCTTGTAAGTGTAGGCCATGGTGCCGCGCTGGATCGTATCGAGCAGCGGGCGGGCCAGAGCGCTCCCGCCTCTCTTGTTCAGCGGCATTTCCCACTCCTTGACGAACGCGCGCTCGAGCGGCGCGCCGTTCGGGCGATCGGGCGGATAACACCCGCAGCGAATGCTGTCTCCGGTGTGGAAGATCGTATCAGTACAGCCCGCCGTGGCCGGGGCCGGGAGCGGCGGGCTTGCGCGGCGTTGCGGCCCCGGCGTTGTCGGACGAGGTGTTGTCGGACGAGGTGTTGTCGGACGAGGCGGCCTCGACGGCGGGCGGCAATAGCGAGATCGGCGCCGACGGCTCGGGGATCGCGGCATGCGGCTCGGGGTCGCTGTCGCCGATCAGCGGAACCTGCCTTCCCGCCCAATCGAGCCCTTTTTCGACCGCCCGCCCGGGATGCCAGACATCGCTGAGTTCCAGGCCGCCCGGCGATTGCTCGGACGGCGTCGTCCTGGCCACAGGAAATTCGGACGACCGCGCCGCCCCGGGCAGTGCGGTGACCCGTGTGGGCGGTGCAGGAAGCCGCGCGGGCGGGGTCGGCGGAGCGGCCACATCGATCGCCGGAGCGAGCGGCGGCAGTGCCGCGACGGGCGGCAATGCCGGAGCGGGCGCGTCATCGGCGCGCGCGCCGTGAAGAGGCATCGCAGGCGGCGACGGGGCCGGCTGGGCGGGGGCCGCATTCGGCGAATCCGGCGCCGCCAACGCGGTCGCGTCGGCTGGCGGGGTCGCCATGGGCTTTGTCGCCGCCTCGCTCGGCAAGACGGCCGGCTTGAGCGGCGGCGCCGCCATCGCAGCCGGGCTCGGCAGGGTGACCGCGGGGGGCTCCGGCAAGGCCGGGACCGCTGCCGCCGGCCCGGCTTGCCGGGTTGCCGGCGGCGGCGTGGCAGGCTGCGATGCGCGGATCGGAGCCGGATCGCCGCTGCCGCGTGACGGCGGATTTGGCGCGTTTGGCGGTGCGGGCGCCGGGCTGACCGCTCCCCGCTCGGCCGTCGCCTCGACGGCGGGCGATACCGTCGCCGCCGAATGGTGCTGTTCTACCATGTTGAAGGCGACGTTGCCGGCGACGCCGACCGCCACCGCATAACAGAACGCGGCGAACTTGCTGGCCGCAAAGCGAGCGACCTTGGCGATGATCTCGTGCACGGGCAGGACCCCCGGATGCCGCTCGGCACCGCCGAACGGAGAAACCCTTCTATAGCGGGTTTACGGCAATACCAAGTTGATGATTGGCAGAAATAGGGCGGCCTATCCCCGCGCCGGCGCAGGCTGCGCGCAGATGTCGCCGCCCCGCCCTCGGCTCAGCGGGCGCCGATCACCCCGAGCACATTCCGGGTCGCCGCCTGGTACGCCGGCGACGGCGCAATCCGATGGCGGGAGAGGCAGGCTTCGGTAAATTTAATCACATGCTCGTCGCCATTGGCCACGGCGCGATCGACCAGCGCGTCGGCATCCTCGTCGCCTTGGGCGATTTCGGCGGCAAAGGGCGCGCCGCCATAGCAGGCATAAAGCCCGCAGCCCGCCTGCCAGCCATAGCGCAGCAATGACCGGGCGGTCGCATCGCCGACCAGCGGCACGAGGTGACCCAGCGCTGCGAGGCTCGTGACGCCGTGGATAAAGGCGATGGCCGTCGGCACGTTGTGGACATTGGCGAGATAGACCCGCGCGAACAATTCGCACAGCTCCGAGAGCAGCGGGCCGAGCTCGCCGTCAACCTCGATCAGCCCGATCGCCGGCGCGAAGTCGGGAAATTCGCTCAACCGCGCCAGGGAGGCGACGATGTTGCCGGGGCGCCGGCGTTCGGGCGGCACGACCGCCACCCGCGCGAGCGCGTCGCGCGGCGCCAACCTCCCGTGGTCCTCGCCATCGCCGACCGGCAGCTCGGCGTAGCTCGATGCCCAGCTTGCCAAGGCATCGGCGAGTTCGCGTCGGCGCTGCGGCGAATCGCCGGCATCCAGGCCGCGCGCGGCGTGACCCACCCGGATCGGGCCGTGCGTCGCCGCGGCGCAGACCCCGGGCGCAAGCCTTGCCGCCCACAATTCCAGCACATCGCGCCACGCCGCATCGCGCATCGCATCGCCGAAGAATTCGCTCCAATCCGCAAAACGGTCGCGCCGGCCCAGCGCATCGCGCCATCCCGTCCGGCGAATCGGCTCGCCGCCCGCGGAGCGTTGCACCATCCGCGGCCGATAGCGCTCGATCCACGGCAAAACGGCCTCCGGCCGGCCCAGCGCACACAACGCCTCGGCGACCATCGGCGCGTGGTTGAAATTGCCGTTGGTCAGCTCGCTGCCATAGGGGCGAAGCCGGTCCAGCGCCTCGTCGAGCGGTTCATAGGACGCAGGCGGCATCGCACGCTTCCTTCATCGCGGCCACGACAGCTATATAAGAATTATTCTAAGGTAACAAGTCAAGCTGCCACGTCGTCGAGGGACGGCAGGCCGGGCGGCGGGCGCCGCGCCTGCATGGCCTGCTCGAAGGCGTAGGCGAGGCGCAGCAGCGTCGGTTCGCTCCAGGCTCGGCCGGCAAAGGTGGCGCCCAGCGGATAGTCGGGCGTGGGCCGGCCGCCCGCCCCTGAAATGAGCCCGGCCGGCACTTGGACGCTCGGATACCCGGCCTTCGCCGCGATCGCCGCGCCGACGGCGCCGGGAAACAGTACCGCGTCGAGCCGGTGGCGCTCCATGTAGGCGTCGAGGCCCTGGGCACCGGCGCTGCGCAAATCGGCGGCGCGGGCTGAAGCATATTCGGGCTCGCAGAGATCACCCCGCGTCGCCTCGGCGGCAAGGAAGATGTCCTGGCCAAAGCGCAACGCGCGCGTGGCGTTGGCCCGGTTGAATGCAACGATGTCGGCGAGGCTGCGGATCGGCGTGCCGCTCAGCCAGTCGCGCAGGTAGGCGTTGAGGTCGTGCTTCAATTCGTAGACGAAAACGATCGGCCGTCGCGCCGGCTCGTAGCGGGTCAGGCTCTCGGGATTGGTGTTGAGGATCGCCATCTCGGTGCCCGGCCCGCCGATCCAGCCCGCGGTCGGGATGTTGGCGCGGATGATCGTCGCCC
>DATLTH010000666.1:0-5953 GCA_035533695.1 Allostellaceae bacterium
GAACAGCATCGGGTGCTTGGTATCGCCATGCGACGCGTAAGCCGCGCCGATCAGATCGGCCTGCTGGGTGCGCGTCGGCATGCCGGTCGAGGGACCGCCGCGCTGCACATCCATGATCACCGCGGGTATCTCGGCATAATAGCCGAGGCCGACGAACTCGGTCATCAGCGAGACGCCGGGGCCGGACGTGCAGGTAAAGGCGCGCGCGCCATTCCAGGCCGCACCCATGACGATGCCGATCGAGGCGAGCTCGTCCTCGCCCTGGACGATCGCGTATTTGCCCTTGCCGGTTACCTTGTCCATCCGGAAGCGGCGGCAATATTTCATGAACGCCTCGGCCAAGGCGGTCGAGGGCGTGATCGGATACCAGGCGCAGACTGTCGCGCCGCCATAGACCGCGCCCAGCGCCGCGGCGCTGTTGCCGTCGATGAAGATGCGGTCGCCGACGCCGTCCGCCTTCTGAACGCGCAAGCCCAGCGGCGCCAGATGGCCTTTGACGTAGTCGATGCCCATGCGGAGCGCCTTAACGTTCGGCGCGATGAGCTTGTCCTTGCCCTGGAACTGCTCGGCGATCAGCGTCTCGATCGCCGCCACATCCATGTTCAACAGCGCCGCGAGCGCGCCGACATAGATGATGTTCTTGAACAACTGGCGCTGGCGCGGATCGCTGAACGCCTGGTTGCAGATCTCGGTCAGCGGCACGCCGACGATGTTGATGTCCTCGCGGAATTTCGAGGGCGGCATCGGCTTGGTCGAATCGTAAAAGAGATAGCCGCCGGCATCGATCTCGGCGACATCGGCACCCCAGGTCTGCGGGTTCATCGCCACCATCAGATCGACACCGCCGCGCCGGCCGAGATGCCCGGCCTCGGAGATGCGCACCTCGTACCAGGTCGGCAGGCCCTGGATGTTCGAGGGGAAGATGTTGCGCGATGCCACCGGCACGCCCATGCGCAGGATCGAGCGCGCGAACAACTCGTTCGCGCTCGCCGAGCCCGAACCGTTGACGTTGGCGAATTTGACGACGAAATCGTTGACGGCTTCTATTTGCTTCGGCATGCGGGTCCAGCATTTGTCATATCGAGAAGGAATTTCTGCATGTCCCAGGCGCCGGTCGGGCAGCGCTCGGCACAGAGACCGCAATGGAGACAGACATCCTCGTCCTTGGCCATGATGCGGCCGGTCTTCAATTCCGACGAGACGTAGAGGTCCTGGGTGCGGTTCTTCGCCGGCGCACTGAGATGGTGGCGAAGCTGCTCCTCCGGCTCGTTGCCGGTGAAGGTGATGCAATCCATCGGGCAGATATCGACGCAGGCATCGCATTCGATGCACAGCGTCGGTGCAAACACCGTCTGGATGTCGCAATTAAGGCAGCGCTCGGCCTCGGCATAGCCGAGCTTCTTGTCGAAGCCCAGCTCGACCTCGACCCGCACGTCCTTGAGCGCGACCGCCTTGTCGCGCAACGGCACGCGGTAGCGCAGGTCGTTCGAGATGTCGTTGTCGTAGCTCCATTCGTGGATGCCCATCTTCTGGCTGATGAGCGCCACGTCCGGCGGCGGGCGCTTTTTGACGTCTTCGCCGTTGCACAGCTTGTCGATGGAAACCGCGGCGTCATGGCCATGCGCCACCGCCCAGATGATGTTCTTGGGACCGAACGCCGCATCGCCGCCGAAAAACACGTTGGGCAGGCTGCACTGCATGGTCGTCGGATCGACCACCGGCATCTCCCATTTGTCGAATTCGATGCCGATGTCGCGCTCGATCCAGGGAAAGGCGTTCTCCTGCCCGACCGCGACCAGGACATCGTCGCATTCGATATGCTGGTCGGGCTCGCCGGTCGAGACAAGCTGGCGGCGGCCCTTGGCGTCATAGACCGCCTTGACCTTCTCGAACATCACGCCGGTCAGCTTGCCGTTCTTGTGGGTGAATTCCTTGGGCACCAGCATGTTGAGGATCGGAATGTCCTCATGCATGGCGTCTTCCTTTTCCCAAGGCGACGCCTTCATCTCCTCGAAGCCCGAGCGGACGATGACCTTGACCTCCTCGCCGCCGAGGCGGCGCGAGGTGCGGCAGCAATCCATCGCGGTGTTGCCGCCGCCGAGCACGATCACGCGCTTGCCGATCTTGTCGATATGGCCGAAGGAGACACTCGACAGCCAGTCGATGCCGATATGGATGTTGGCTTTCGCTTCCTGGCGGCCAGGAATCTCGAGCTCGCGGCCGCGCGGCGCACCCGAGCCGACGAAGATCGCGTCATAGCCTTCGGTAAGGAGCTGCTTCAGGCTGTCGATCCGCTGGCCGAAGCGCAGCTCGACGCCCATGTCGGTAATATAGCCGCATTCCTCGTCGGTCACCGCTTCGGGCAAGCGAAAGCGTGGGATTTGCGTCCGCATCATACCGCCGGCCTTGGCGTCGCTATCGAACAGCACAAGGTGATAGCCAAGCGGCGCGAGATCGCGCGCGACCGTCAGCGACGCCGGCCCGGCACCGACCAAGGCGATGCGCTTGCCGTTCTTCTGGGTCGGGATGCCCGGCAACAGCGCGCGAATGTCGTTCTTGTTGTCGGCGGCGACGCGCTTCAGGCGGCAGATCGCGACCGGCTCTTTCTCGACCCGGCCGCGGCGGCAAGCCGGCTCGCAGGGTCGATCGCAAGTGCGCCCGAGAATTCCTGGAAAGACATTCGATTTCCAGTTGATCATGTAGGCGTCGGTATAGCGGCCGTCGGCGATCAGGCGGATGTATTCCGGAACCGGCGTATGCGCCGGACAGGCCCACTGACAATCGACAACTTTGTGGAAATAGTCGGGGGCCGCGATATTCGTAGGCTCCAAGGCCTTGTCTCCCTACCCGCTCACATCCCCGCGCCGGCGGGACGAGAACCCGGCCGACGCGTGCTCTTCGGTACTCCGCTCGTTCCGCGCGCTTGTCGTCATAATGATCGAGTAACGGCCGGCGCGGTGTGTCGAAGCGTTAAGGGCCAGCCACTCTGCCCCATCACCATCGGTTTCGCAACCTCCAGACGACATAGGCGGCAACGGGTTTCGGCATGCCTTCGCATTGTCGGCGACAGAGCGACCTTTCTGCATCATCCACAAGAAATCGACGCGCCAAGCGGTTGACGAGTCGTGATTTGGCTAACCGCCGTGTTAATGTTTACGACGGTCGCCGTTTGGAACTTCGAATATTGGACGAGCCGAAAAGCACCTCCTTGCGATCCCGCCGGGCTTGGAGCGCAATCTTGCTGCTGCTGGGTCTGCTCGTCCTGGTTTTGGGCGTGTTTGGCGCGGTCTATTTCCAGCAACACGCCCCCGCTCCTGCGACCGAATTGGCGACCAATCGGCCGCCGCCGCAAGGCCCGGTTGCGCCGGCGCCCCTCGCCGCGCTGTCACCCACCGTCACGGCACCCGAAAATTTACCGCCAGCGCAAGCAGTTCGCCCCCCCGAGTCGACGCCCGCGCAAACCGCCGCGACCCCGGCAACCGCTCCGCCCGAGGCTGCCGCACCGGCGCCGCCGCAAGCCCCGGGCATCGACACGCCATCGCCCGATATCAGCGCGCAGCGCCTCGCTCAGATCGCGCCGACGGCGGCGCCGGCCGACATCGCCGCAGCGGGGCCGCGCTATTGGGTCGAGTTCGGCGCCTATGACGGATCGTTCTATGCCGATCGCCTGAAACGCAAGCTCACCGCTTTGGGCATCGCCGCAACCGTGACCGAAGCGCCGGGCCGCTACGGCCGCCGCTACCTGCGCGTCCGGACCACGGGCGACAGCGACCGGGATGATGCGATCGGGCTCTCGGCCAAAGCGCGAGCCGCGTTGCAGATCGTGCCGCTGCTCCATCGCGCGGCAGCGGTCAGCCCGGCACCGACCCGCGCGGCCGCCCCGGTGGCAAAAGGCAATCTGTGGGTCCAGTTCGGCGCTTTCCGGCGGCGCGCCGACGCCGACCGTGTGGTCGACAAACTTGGTAAGAGTGATGTTCAAACATCAGTTATTAAAATAAGAAACGATTCGCGACCGCCGCTTTATCTGATCCGGGCGTCCGGTTTGGCGGATCGCAGCGCGGCGGTCGAGGTGGCCCAACGGGGCGCCGTGGCACTCCATACCAAGGACGTCCTGATTGGCGAAAGCGTGCGCGCCCAAGCCTTGCATCCAAGGCCGCCGCCGCGCTAGCAGAGGCCATGATCCTGACCGCGATCGCGCCCGACCGGCTACCGGCGGTGATCGGGCAATTCGCCGCTTTCCTGGACGAGCCCTCCCGCGCGGTGTTCGGGCACATCGCCGACCCCAACCAGGCCCGGCGGGCGGGGGCTGCTACCGCAATCCGGCATCACGCCCGCGCCTGTGCGCTCGCGAGCGAATTCGGCATGGCATTGCTGCCCGGCAGCCCGGCCCTCGATTTTGCCTGGAACGGCCGGGCGCTGCGCCGCGCGACCGAAGCCTATGTGCTGTTGCACGAGGTCGCGCATTTTCAAATTGCGAGTCCCGAGCGTCGTCTGATCGTCGATTTCGGCCTCGGCGCCGGTCCGGAGACCGGCGATCGCAGCGCCGGCGACCACGCCGCGATCCTGTTCGGCACCGCGCGCGAAACCGAGGAAGCGATGGCGTCGCTGCTTGGCGTGTTGTGGGAAGTCGAGCTTGGCCAGCCAGGCTTCGCCTCGTTCCTCGACCAGAACTGGCTCGAAGGCGCCGAGCGGCCAGGTGCGGCCGCACATTTCAGCGCCATTCTCGCGGCACTGCGTCGGCGCGGGGTAATCGACGAGCGTCACGGCCGGCCGCAAAAGCGGCTGGCGATCGCGACTTAGCCGCGACCAATTTATCAGACAAAAAGATGCAGATACAATTATTTATAGGTCATTCCTCGATCGCCAGATATGCTGGTGCCCCGCACAATCAACATCGCCGGGCGCCCAGGGTCACGGCAAATGCAATTCCGGCAACCCGGCCTCGCCACAATCGTCGATCAACAACGGCTCGAAGCCGCGGGCCGAGCGAGCGCGAAGGAGATCGAGGATCGGCACGCTCAGATCGACCTGATCGACGGCCCGGGCAAGGCCGGCCGCAGCCCAACTCGCTTCCGCGGTCATGACTGGGACTCCGGCTGGCTGGCTTCATCGACGGTCATGACGTGGATCGCCAAGCATCGTTGATAGAGGCTCGGGCGCTTATGGGCGAACAGGCGCTTCAGCCAGGATTCGCGGCTGCGGCGGCGCCGTCGGCGCTCAGGCCGGGCGACGGACCAGGGAACCCAAACGACGCTGCCGGGGACATACCCCGATGTCGTACCTTCAGACACGGCTCCAACCCCCTATAAAAACGGGTACCTCTTGTACCGATTCGGGGTTTTGCACCGCAATGGTAAAGAAATGGTTAACGAGCCCGCGAGCCGTTAACCATTCGGTTGCTACCGCAAAGCGCTCTGGGTGCCGGCCGAAGCGATATGGACGGCGAGGCAGCGATGGAACAGCGTCGGCTTGCGCCGGCGCGGGAACAGCCGGCTCAACATGCCCGCTGCCTGCGGTCCCGCGGGCGGGGCATTCCGGGTCGACAGATGGCTGGAGCCCGGGATGACGGCGATGGTCGAAATGGCGCGCATGGCCCAATGTCCTCGCGATAATGACGGAGACAGGGTCGCGCCACGGCGCACCGGGTCTCTCTATTGCGATCCTGCGAGCCCGCTATGGCAAAGTTATGGGAAGATTGTGGATATGCTCGGGCCCCCAAAGGCCGTGGCCGATGCCTTTGCACCGGTCCGGCCAAATTCGGCCATGATCTTCCGCCCGCTCCCAATCCGCGGCGCGGATCGGTTGACGGCCGCGCGGCGAGCGCCCACCATTGTGCGGCTGCGCGACCACCGACCGGGAGGATGGAGACCAATCATGGCAAACGACGCCGCAACCGCGACAGCGAGCAGTTCCGAGCGCGCGGACGCGCTCGAGCATGAGATGATGCAAGGCC
>DATLTH010000667.1:0-7243 GCA_035533695.1 Allostellaceae bacterium
CATCCCAGGCGTCGAAAATGACGCCGTCGCGAACGATGCGATCGAGCACCCGACGACTGGCGCCGCCGCGGATCGAGTTGGTTGCCACCAGGCCGGCGCGCTTCAATCTGGGCAGGAGGATCGAATTTGCCGCGCCTGCTCCCTCCCCCTCGATGGGGGAGGGCCGGGGTGGGGGTGACCCCGCGGCTTGCACCCGAGGCGAATTGGCCGTCGGCGCGATCACCCCCTCCCTACCCTCCCCCATCGAGGGGGAGGGAGTCGAAGTGCGATCCCTCTGACCCTTCGGCAGGGGAGAGGGAGGCGACATCTGCTCCCAGGCCTTCGCAAACCAATACGCTACAAGATCGGCTTCCGCCGGAACCCGGCCGGCATAGGCGGCAAACAGCCGCTCCACATAGGCGTCGCCGAGGCCGCCGCGCAGCCGCTTGCCGCCGAGGAACGGCGGGTTGCCGACGATGACATCCGCGGCGGGCCATTCGCGCTCGCCGCCGCTCGGGGTCAAGAGCGCGTCGGCGCGTTGGATGCCGTCGAGCCGGTCGAGGATCGGCCGGCGGGTCAGCCCCAACCCCTTGCGCAGCTGCCATTGCAGTTCGGTGATCCACACCGTGAGCCGCGCCAGTTCGGCGGCATAGGCGTTGATCTCGATGCCGAGCATCGCCTCCGGGCCGATCCGATATTCGTCGAGCGGCAGCCCCATCGCCGCGGCGTCCTCGGTCACCGCCAGATCGAAATCCTTCAGCGCGCGCAATGACAGGGCGAGAAAATTGCCCGAGCCGCAGGCCGGGTCGAGCACGCGGTAATGGCCGAGGCTGGCGCGGAAGCTGGCATAAAGACCGCGAGCCTGTTCCAGCAGGCGCTCTCTTTGTGCCGGCGCGGTTGCCCGCCCGCGCCGCTCGTCGAATGCCCTGATTTCCGCCTTGATCCGCTCCCATTCGCGGCGCAGCGGCATCACCACGACCGGCTCGATGATCTTCATGATCGTCGCTTCGTCGGTGTAGTGGATGCCGACGCCGCGGTTTGCCGCCGGCGCGTGCAGCGGCAGCACGGCGTGGTGCTCCGGCTCGGGCATATCGAACAGGCTCGCCATCTCGGCGCGCTTCTTGTCGTCGAGGCCGCTCTCGAACAGCGTGCCGAAAATCGTCGGGTCGATCGCCTTCCAGTCGAGCCGCGCCGCAGTGGTCAGGTCGCGCAGCTGGTTCTGTCCGAGCGGCAGCACGTCGTCGTCATCGAACAGCCCGCCGTTGAACCAGGGGACCGCCACCGTGCCGAAGCGGCCGTGCGGGTTCGCCATGGCGTGGAACAGTTCGCGCAGCATCGGCTCGAATTCGCTTGGGCGCTTCACCGCTTCATCGAGGATGACGGCGAAGACCCGGTCGGGCAGCAGGTCGATGTCCTCGGCGAACAGGCAGAAGACGAGCTTGTTGACGTAGTGCGCGACGCGCCGCTCGTCGTGATTCCGGCGCAGGGCGACGGCGATCCCGGCGAAGCTCGCCGCCGCCTCGGCGGTGACGCCTTCGCGCGTGGCAGTCGGCCGCAGGCGTTCCTGATGCAGGAAGCAGTTGCGCAGCAGGTCGCGCGCCTCGACCGAGCGCAGCTCCGCCAACGGAATGACGTGCTGCTGTGCGATGGCGTTGGTGAAATTCGTATGGATACGAATTTCCTGCATGTCCGAGACGATCAGCAGAGGCGGGTTTTCCAGCGCGTCGGCGTAGCCTTTCAACTGCGCGTAGGCTTCCACCAGGTTGCGGCGGTCGCGCTTGTATTCCCAGGCGAAGCACCCCCGTTTCCAGACATCGGCAAAGCCCTGCTTGTCGCCGATCTTCCGCGTCGGCTTCTCGAAAGTGTATTCGGTGCCATGCCGATCAACGTCGGCCGGCTTCGGCACCCCGAGCAGCGCGCACAGATCGAGAAAATGCTCCTGAGCGGCCGATCGCTCAGTGCGCGTGGTCCCGCGCCATTTGTCGATAAACTCTTCGGGCGACATCGGTCGGATCATCGCTTTGCCGGCGGCAAATACAAGTCACCACCGTAGCGACCGTCGCGGATGACCTTCGTGCCGCACGCGATACAGAACGCCGGCTTCGGCAGGCTCACGCCGCACTCCACCCCAACCCAATAGCAGCACGCGTGGTTGCTATATGGTTGCTAGCGTGCCAGCCGCTACCAGATTGCCAAACGAACCATTTGATTTAATGGTCGGAGTGAGAGGATTTGAACCTCCGGCCCCTGCCTCCCGAAGGTAGGTCCAGACGCCTGTTGGCTTGCGACGGCTTGCGTTAAAGCACCAAAAACTGAGCAATTCCGCCGATCTTGGTTACGCTGGCTTGCGATGGGCTTTGCCAGATTGCGCGTTCTATGGTATCCACGAGGTATCCACGAAGCCCGAGGGTATCCACGATGACCACCCGCGCGAAGCTGACGAAGCGCACGGTCGATGGATTGCCGGTGCGGCCGGCGGCGTATTTCGTCGCCGATGCCGAGCTGGCCGGCTTTGCGGTGCGCGTGCTGCCGTCCGGCAGCAAGAGCTACCTCGCTCAATACCGCGTCGGCAGCCAATTGCGGCGCAAGGCGCTCGGTATCCACGGCGTCGTCACGGCCGAACAAGCCCGCACGGACGCCAAGGCGCTGCTCGGGCGCCTCTCCGAGTGGAAGAAGGATCGGCGGGCCGGCAGGACCGGCGCCGATCCGCTGGCGGCCGAGCGGCAGAGCGCCGCCAAGCAGGCCGATACCGTCGCCAAGCTGTGCGATCGATACCTCGCCGACGCCGAGGCCGGCCGGCTGTTGACGCGCCGCCGCGTCGCCAAGAAGCCCAGCACGCTCGCGATCGACCGCGGCCGGATCGAGCGCCATATCAACCCCCGCCTCGGGCGCCTCGCGGTTGCCGACGTGACCCGCGCCGATATCGAGCGGTTCATGCACGACGTGGCGGAGGGCAAGACGGCCGCGCGCGTCAAGACCGGCAAATACGGGCTGGCGCGGGTTTCGGGCGGGAAGGGCACCGCGACGCGCGCGGTGGGGTTGCTCGGGGCGATCTTCACCTACGCGGTGCGCAACGGCATGCGCCCCGACAACCCGTGCGCGCTGGTCATCAAGTTCGCCGATGGAAGGCGCGAGCGTCGCTTGAGCGATGACGAGTACGCCGCGCTGGGCGCCGCGCTGCGGCAGGCGGCGGCGGCGGTGCGGGAGGCCGAGGCGGAGGGCGAGGCAGTGGCCGGCTACGGCGTGCGCCGGCGCACCGCGACAATCTGGCCGCCCGCCATCGCGGCGGCCCGCTTCATCGCGTTGACCGGCTGGCGGGTCGGCGAGGCCGCGGGGCTGCGCTGGCCGGAAATCGACCTCGCGCGGCGCACGGCTACCCTTGCCGACAGCAAGACCGGCCGCAGCGTCCGGCCGCTTTCGCATACCGCCTGCGATGTGCTGCGCGAGATGCACGAGTTCGCTGCCGCCGGCGATCGGGTGTTCCCGCCGACCCGCGGCGGTGCCGCGACGGTCGATTGTCGTACCGATCCGCCGCCGCGGCCGGGCGTGACCTCGGCCCGCGCGATCAATGAAGCCGTATATAGAAACCGCAAAATTGCCGTCCGCCGCCGTCCGCACGTCCGAATCCATTGAACCGGTAGCGATTTTCTACGCGCTGCCGCCGTCCGCGCGCCGTCCGCGGCCGGCCCGCTGCCGTCCGCACGGGGCGGAATGATCGCCCGCAGAATCGCCATCATGCGATGACAAAAGGAGCGCGAGAGCCGTGCCTTGACCGTCGCGACCTCGGCGCGCAAGCTCGCGACAGGAACGAGAGTCCGCGGCCCGTGTTGAATTTTAACAATTGCAGGCGAGGATGGCGCGCCCGGTTCATCCGGACAAGGACGTTGAGGCTGCCGTGCGCTTCGCCGAAAGCAAGGGCTGGCGGTATGTGCATTCGAGCGGCCATCCGTGGGGCCGGCTGTTCTGTCCCGGCGGCCTGCGTGGCGCTTGCATCATTTCCGTCAACTCGACGCCGCGCAGCGGCGCGAACCATGCAAAGCGCATCCGCCGCAAAGTGGCCGCCTGTCCGCACTGAGAGGATCGCCCGATGACGACATTCGCCTTTTCGGTCGAGCTCGCCGGCATCGATACCGACCGGGACGATTACGAGGCTCCCTTTTACGGCGGAGCGTGCGGCGATGCGCTGCTCAATGTCGTTGACGGCAAGGTGTTTCTCGATTTCGACCGCGACGCACCGTCCTACGAGGAAGCCGTCAAATCGGCGATTGCCGATGTCGAGAAGGCCGGCGCAAAGGTCGTCGAGATCACCCCGCTACCCGACTAGGGGCGGCGCGCGCGCCGCCCGCAGGCCGACCGGTGGAGCCGCGGCGATACCACCGGACGCGGCGCCGATGCCTACACCCGGCGGGTGGGGGAGGGGGATTTGAGTTCCAACGCGACCCCACCCGCCTCCGAAAAAATTTTGCGGCCAAATTGCGATCAACAGTTTCGGATGTGGCGCACCGACGTGCTCGACATCCGCACCGTCATTGTGACACGCTACCATTCAACCGCGGCGGGAGGGAGCCATGCGGCGGCTTTTTCCGCTCTGCATCCTGGCGGTGGCGCTTGCTTGCGCAGCGGGCGCCGCGCACGCCGACGATATGGATGGGTGGTGCGCGCAGGTCAAAAGGCGTCGAGCATCGTCATCTGCGCCGATGCCGAGCTGCGACAGCAGGCGATTGCCCGGAACGAGCTGTTCGACGCGGCGCGCGCGAAGCTCAGCCCCGAAGCTTACAAGGCGCTGACCGAAGATCAGACGCAATGGATCAAGTCGTACACGGCCCGCTGCGGCGTCGCGATCGACGATCCGCCGCCGACGCTGCCGATCCCGCAAAGCGTCATCGCGTGCTACCGGCGCGAGTCGCGCGCCCGGACGGCCTATCTGGCGGCGACGCTTTCCGAACCGAACCCGATGGCATCGGCGCAGCCCTCGTTACCGACTGTCGATCAGGCGTTTGGCCCACCCGCAACCGGGCCCAGCCCAAAGCTCGCCGACCAGGCGGGCCATAATTGGGCGGATTGCACGTTGACAGCGGTCGCCGCGCTCGCCGGGCAACCGGACTCGGCCGCCAGCGTGGCAACCGCGGCTTTTGGTTCCTACCTCACCGAACAGCTCGCCTATCAACGATCAGCAGCCTTAAGCGACGGCCAGATCGATCAGCTTAAGCGGGAAACGGCGATGGCACGGGTGCTGGCGCAAGTCATGGCGGTACGGGCGGCGCGCGAGAAACTGCGGCAGGAAAGCCCGGAGACAAGGCCGGCGATCAATTACGGCCGGATGTAGGAGGGGCGAATGCGTACCTTCAGGATGACCGCGCTCTGTGCCGCGATGCCAGCGCTGGCACTCCTCAGCCTTTCGGCCTGTACCATAGGTCCGCCGGCTGGCGCGCAGCAGGCCCTCCGGCAGATGAGGGCGCGCTGCGATGCGTTGCACCAACGCGTGATGGCGCTTGTTCGGCAGGCGGATGCCGGAACGCCCGGTGCGGCAGATGCCGCAGTCAGGCTGATACACACCGAAACGGCTTGCGATGCAGAAGTCGAGAACTTCATCGATCGAGTGAACGAGGAGGAGATGGGCGAGGTAGCCGGCCTGGAGGCCCTTGGTGCCGGCCTGCAATCGGCCGGCGCCAATATGCAATCGGCCGGCGCCGGGTGGGGCGCCACCGCCGCTGCGGTCGCAGCCAATCCGCCGCCATCGGCGCCCGACATCCCACTAACTCCGCTCCACCTCTATACGCCGCCCCCGCCGCCGGCCGACTATCCCTCGGCTGGCATCGGCGCGGCGGCGGCCGGCGCGCTCAGCCCTACCGGCGGCTGGGTGTCGAACCCACTCAACCCCCCCCCTTAGATGAGGCGCACCACGTGGGCGATGGCGTCGAGCGCCTTTGGGCGAAGAAGAGAACCAGCTCGACGATGCCTGCGACCCCGGCAGCGGCAGCGGTTTGCGCTGCTAGACCCCGGTAAGGGCAATTCTCTATCGCCGCAGCGGCGCCGAAGATGGCGGTGACGCCATCACGCGCCGCCCGTCGCCGACCGCATCCTGAACCACGCGGCCGGCGCGATTCGCGGCGTAGCCACCGTCTACAACCGTTTTGAGTACCTGAAGGAACGCTAGGCAGCCGCTGGAAGCCTGGGGCCGCTATGTCGAAACGGTGGTGCGCCCGATCCCGTCCATCATCGTGCCGCCGGCGGCGGCGCGCTGAGCTATAAGCCGACTCGGCGCGGCTAGGAAGTCGCGAACCGAAAGCCGGGCTTTCCGCACCCGGCCCGCCGCGCCGTCCCTGCCTTGCGGGAGCACCTTGCGGAGGGTGCAAATGCCCTGTTCCGGGCACTCGGTGCAATGGGATGGCGTTTTGTTGCTCGCCAAGGCGGTTCCCCGCCTGTGGCCTCATCTGGCCGAACAAATAAACGACTACATCCGCAATATTGGAAGGCTGCATCTGCAAAGGCCGAACCCCGGCGCGCCGGGTAGCGGCCAACTGGCGCCGGTCGAGGGCGACTTGCCTCAAATTGACATTGGCTTTGTCAAGCAGGAATTAAAATCGTCATATTTAGTTCCAAATCCGCATCCAGGCGAGGAGTTTTTTCGCCGATTACGCCAATTAGCTAAAGGTGGTACGCACGAGCTGGTTATTCGGAGAGCAAATGATCTGGGTGCCACATGGGCAGAGATATTGTCGGATCGGCTCGCTTGTCTTGACAAAAACGTGTTTGACTATGCTTCGTCAAGCTATGGCGCGCACGGCCGCCATGGTATGACCGGCCGGCTGGTCGATTACAGTTATGATGACCACCCGCCGCCTGGCGAGTCGGCTTACCACATCGGGATCAGGTTGCGGATCAAAGCCGAGCCGCCGACCGGGGAGCCGGCAACGCCGAGTCCGCCGCCGGCCGCCCGGAAACCGGACCCGCGCGACAAGAGCAAGGCGATGATCGAGGGGCTGAAAAAGGCGCTCGCCGCTGGCGCGCTCGCCGAAGGCACGCGGGCAAGTTTGAAGGCGGCACATAGGGCGATGCTTCATGCGCTTGAGCACACGGGGCCGCCGACGGGCATGGGCGAGGATGCCTTCGCGAAGCATTGCAAGTCCTGGCTAAAGGAACACGGCATTTACGGATGACACGCCGACGATCCGATGAACCGATGATCGGATCATCGGTTTCGACTGGCGCGCGATCGTGCGCAATAAGGCTGGCTCCATCGAATCTTGGCGAGGGAGCCAGC
>DATLTH010000668.1:0-3299 GCA_035533695.1 Allostellaceae bacterium
TGAGGGCGCTGGCGTAGCCCCGAGGCGAGTTCCGCAGGATCTGTTGCTACTCCCACGCGATGTACCGGCAGTCCGGCACCATCAGCGAGGGCACCGGCCGGTCCTTGGCAATCACGGTGATCCGATGGCCTTGCTCCGCTAACGTGCGAATCTGCTCGGCGGATCGTCGATTGCTCCGGATCGGGCCGAGGCTCAACACCACAAAATGCTTCGGATACTGCCCAACCAGGGGCTCGATCACATCCAGATAGACCTGGCTCTCCCTTTCCCAGCTGAGGAGGCGTGCGGAGCGCTCGGTCGCGATCCGCATTTCGCGTTGCCGCGACAGCCCCTCCCGGATCGTGCGGGCGATCGTCTCCGGTTGCGCGTCTTCATAGCACAGGCCGATCCGATATTCGTCGAGCACCGAACGGATTGTCGGCACGTCCGAGCTGATCATCGGGACACGGCTCATCACCGCCTCGAACACCCGATTGGGGAGGACCGTGCGATGATTGGGAATGTCCGCCGCCAGCGGGATAAGGGCGAGATCAGCACCCGAGCGGAATTCGACGAGGTCAGCCGGGTCGCATTCCGGCAGCAGATGCACCCGATCGCTGACCGGCTGCCGAAGCCCTTCGATGGTGGCGACGTAGTCCGGCGCAATCGAGCCGGAAATCGCGAGATGCACATGCGCCGGCAGCAGCGGAAGAGCGCGCATGATGTCGTCGATCCCGCATCCCGCGAACGCGCTGTTGACGAAAACCAGCAGCCGGTCGGTTTCTGCCAGCCCACAGGCAGCCCTGATCGTGTCGGTCTGATGGGCCGGTCCATAGGGGAGGCAATTGCGCACGACCGTGGGATAGATTTCCCGTTCCTCGTACCAGGACACCAGTCCCGGCGTGTTGAGGATCACGGCGTCCGCAGCCCTTGCGATCGACAGATCATGCTCCAACAGCGCCCGCCGCGCCGGGTCGTCCCGCAGGAAGGCGTTGCGGATTCCATCGCCGGAACGCCCGCCATAGTCGGGGTATTCGATCGCGTCGTAGATCGTGACGCAGCCGGTCCGGTCGCGCATGCGCCTCAGCGCCTCGAGCGAATACGTATCACGCGCCATACAGACCTCTACGGTCTCGTCGGCGAGCGTCTCCTCGACCCAATTGGCAAAGTCCGACTGCGTCTTCAGATAGCGGATGAGGAGCGGCGACCGCGGCGGCCCCGCAAGGATTTCTGGCGCGACGGGGGGCGCCGCGATTGCCGCCGCCGCGGTGTCTCGCCGTTTACCGTACGGCTGGAGCTCTGTCGGGGCCGGGGGCGGGGGCGGGGGAATTTCCGCCGCCGGGGCAGCTATGGCCATGTCCGAACCTGCTCGTCCAGCGAAGGCTGAACGGGTTGGGGCTTTGGGTTGCGGCTTCGCACGTGCATCAGCTCCGGTTGCCGCCGATAGTTCTTTGTGATTGCCATTCGCGAGGCCAGCCGATTTTCGCCGGTGTCGCACGCGATTGCCAGTCAGTGTTTAACCTCTTCGCCATCGGTCCCGACCGGGCGCGAGCCGCGCCGCCAAGTGCCGAACAGGGCGCTGCCTCTTCTGCCCTTGAGCTGATCGTATCGCTCAGCTTTTTCCCGCCAGCCTGGCAATTCGTCCCTGATCTCGTCAAAGCGGCGCGCCTTATACCGCAATGCCATCACCTCTTGCTTCAACCTTTCGAGCGTCACCTCCTCAGCCCTGGCGAGCCCTTGCGGCGCTTGCGACAGAGCAAGCATCAGCGTCGGCGGGCCTTTGTTGGCCGCCGTTCCGAGCGAGCGGTCGGCGTCCTCCGGCCTTTGGTGCGCCGCCGCTCCGTTGCCCGCCGCTCCGTTGCCCGCCGCGGTCACCGCCGGATTCGGGCTGGCGCGGTCGATGGCGGCGGGAGTTGGCGCCGCCCCGGCAGGGACGGCCGGGGCACCGGGGGAGGTTGGCGTCGTCGCCCTCGGCGAGTCGGCTGCGGGCGCCTTGCCCGCCGGCTCGGCTGCAACGGTGGGCGTTGTCCGGGGCGCCGCTCTCGGCAACGGGCTCGGGGTCAATACGAAACGCACTCCGGGCATCGCATCTTCCGGCACCGGCCCCTCATGCGGGCAACAGACCGTGACCTTGACGCCGCGCTTCAGCAGCGCATCGGCCATCCGCGCCGTGCGCTGGTGATTCACCAGATCAAGGTAGGATATGAACGTGATGCTCTGCGCGTAACCGTACGCGGCGTGCAGTCTGTCGCCGAGTGAGTCCCACACCAGTTTCTGCGAGGCCGTGCGCACGTTGGCACGGTAGGTTGCCGCATCGGCAAGCGCGGCTTCGATCGCCGTCGCCCACAAGCGGGGCTCGTTTCTCGCGATCGTAATGCCCAGACCTCGTTCCTCGATAATGCGCGCTACATCGGGTACGTCAGGGCTCACAATCGGCAATCCTGCGGCAATGCAGTCGAACAGCCGGTTAGGCAGCGAGATGCGGTCGTTCATATTGGTCGGATCGAGCGCCATCAGCCCGATATCGGCGCCGCTGGCCGCGGTCGTGAGCTGGCTGTAGGGCACCTCGTCGAAGAAATGGACCCTCTTCTCGACCCCGAAATGCGCCGGCATGGCGCGAACCGCCGAGGGGTCCATGATCCGGCCGAGCGTTGCCAGGTGAATGTTGGCCGGCAGAAGTGTCATCGCCTCGACGATGGCATCGAATCCGCCGCAGATCGAGCTGCTCGCCAATACCAGGCGATCATTGGGCCCTAGTCCGGATTTGTCGCGAATCTCAGTCGATCGAGGCAGCTCTTCGGCGTACCGGTAATTCGGGATCACGGTAACCGGTGGGCCATAATGGCGGATCAGTTCCTTCAGCGTCCAGCCGATCGTCGACAGCCCGGCTGCCTTGCGCAAATAGCCGTCGAACGCATGATCGAGCATCGAGAAAACAGTCGGATGCCAATTCGGTATCACGCTTCTCTGTGCGAGCGAGGGGTGCTCGATGACGTCGCAATAGAACCGCCCCCCGGCCGCCCTCGCCACGGCGTCGGTCGCCGCCAGCGCCTCGACGCCGTGAGCCACGTAGGCCTCAGCCTTACACTCGCTCGCCCGCTCGTGACAAAAGCGGGCAAAGCGGAGATACACGTTTACGGCCCAGTGCTGACGAAAATATTGGGCCAAGCGCTCCAATTCGGCCTGCGACTTGAGGAGCTGCTCGACGTCGGCGTGCGGCCGTTGATTTGCATCGAGCGCCCTGGCGTCATCCAAGCCGTTGCGGGCGACCGGCTCACCCGGCTTTGCATTCTCTGGCCTCGAATGTTCCTGCGCTTTGA
>DATLTH010000669.1:0-4349 GCA_035533695.1 Allostellaceae bacterium
GACACCCCGCCCCCAAACGCGGCCGGCTCCGGCTCCCCGTAAGGGTAGCTAACCCGCGGTTGCTTCGCAACGAGAGTAGCGACACCTGGAAAGAAAATCCGAGAGACGGTGCGCGCCGCAGCCGGTCAGCGCCGATCAGACGCAAGGCCATCGAGTATCGCGGGCCGATCGGATGACCGATATCACCGAATCGCCGTAATTCCAGCAAGCCGATGTCGCAATTTCGGGCGTCAATGACCGCGTAGGGTTCCTCCTTACAGGTTCGACCCGTAAACCTCCGATCCGGCCGGCTTTGCCGGTCGGATGGAACGCGGCTCCGGCTCCCCCTCCGGAGCCGCTTTTTTTTGCGTTCGCCCCGCTATTCGGGAAACGGCAACGGGACGCCCTGCGGCAGGCCGACCTCGAACACGTTCAGCGTGTTCGCGATCAGCGTGTAGTAGCCGATGATGCTGATCACCTCGACCAGCCCGCGTTCGCCGAGCGCCGCGGTCGCATCGTTGAAGCTGTCGTCGGACAGGCGTTGGCTGCGGAAGATCTCGCTGCACACGCGGTAGACCAGCGCCTCGTCGTGAGCGGCGAACAGCGGCGTGTCGCCGGTGCGGATCGCCTCGATCGCCGCTTCCGGCACTCCTGCGTTCGCGGCCAGCGGCGCGTGCGCATACCATTCGTATTGCGCCCGCCAGAAGCGCGCGGTGGTGATGATCGCCAATTCCGACAGCCGATCGGGCAGCGAGGTGCCCCAGCGCAGCACTTCGCCGAGCGGCGCCGCGTGCCCGCAGATTTCGGGCGCCCGGATCAACAGCTGGAAGGGGCCGCCGAAGCGCCCGCGCCGGCCGGCGATGATCTGATCGTGAACGCGCTTCTGCGCCGGGTTCATCTCCGGCACCGAGATATCGCGGTAACGGCTCATTGCACTCGCTCCTTCCACTCGCTGCTCGATCATAGCCGATCCTGCGGGTCGGCCGGCATGCGCAGCGCGCAAGCCCCGATTGCAGCCGGCTGTGTAATTCCCACCCGAGGTTACGGCGAATTAATCCGGCTGACAGCGGCCTGTTAGCTTGGGCTGGCATCTTGTAGCGAGCCCAAAGCTGCAGGAGATGGCTGATGACGGAACATCCGGCGGGCGGCGCCCGCCAGCCTCGGTTCAAGAAGACTTACGCGGCCGCCCTGGCGGTCGGCCTTGGCGCCGCACTCGCCTTGTCGCCGCTGGTGTGGGCAGAAAATACGCCGGCGGCAGGCGACGAGGCGACGGCCACGGCGCAGGCCTCGCCGGTGATACCGCGAGAGAGTTTCGCCCCCCTCGTCAAGCGCGTGCTGCCGGCGGTCGTCAACATTTCGGTGACCGAGAAGAGCAGCGCCGACGAATTGTCGGATCAATTGCCCCAATCGTTTCGCGGTACGCCGTTCGAGGATTTTCTGCGGCGCTTCTTCGAGCAGCAGAATGGCGGCAACGAATTCGGGCAGCAGCCCTTTCCCAAGGATCACAGCGAAAACCAGGGCGTCAAGCGCATCGCGCTCGGCTCCGGCTTTATCGTCGACCCGTCGGGCTTCATCGTGACCAACAACCACGTGGTCGGCAAAGCGGCCAAGGTTCAGGTCATTCTCCAGGACAACACCAAATACACCGCGCATATCGTCGGCCGCGATCCGCGCACCGACCTCGCGGTCCTGAAGATCAAGGCGGACAAGCCGCTCCCTTATGTCAGCTTCGGCGACAGCAGCGCGGCGCAGGTCGGCGACTGGGTCGTTGCGGTCGGCAACCCGTTCGGTCTGGGCGGCAGCGTCACAACGGGGATCATCTCGGCGCGCGGGCGCGACATCCATACCGGCCAGTTTGACGACTTCCTGCAGATCGACGCGCCGATCAACCGCGGCAATTCCGGCGGGCCGACCTTCAACCTGTCGGGCGAGGTGATCGGCATCAACACCGCAATCTATTCGCCCAATGGCGGCAGCGTCGGGATCGGCTTTGCCGTACCCTCGAACGTCGCCAAGAAGATCGTGGCCGAGCTCGAAGCGCACGGCAAGATCAGCCGCGGCTGGCTCGGCGTGCAGATTCAGCAGGTCACGCCGGCGATCGCCGCCAGTCTCGGCCTCAAGGGCGAGCACGGGGCGCTGGTTGCGGTGGTGACGCCGAACAGCCCGGGCGCTGCGGCCGGGCTCAAGCAGGGCGATGTCATTCTGACGTTCAATGGCGGCCCGGTGACGAAGTTGCGCGACCTGCCGCGTCTGGTCGCCGCCACCACGCCCGGCTCCGCCGCGACATTGACGGTTTGGCGCGGCGGGCAATCGACCGAGCTGCACGTCACTGTCGGTGAAATGCCGGAAAACCCGCGGGTCGCATCGGCCGATCACGAACCGCAAAAGACCGAACAAGCGGACGCGCTGGGCATGCATTTCGCGGTGCTGACCGATCGGTTGCGCGGCGAATTGCGGGTCGGTCACGACGCGCATGGCGTCGTCGTGACCGGTGTCGACGACGGCAGCCCTGCCGACGCTCTCGGTCTGTCGAGCGGCGATGTCCTGGTCTCGATCAATCAGAAGCCGGTCGGCAGCCCGCAGGAGGCGGCGCAAACGCTCAACGAAATCGCCAAGTCGCCGAACAAGAGCGCGCTGCTGCTGCTCAACCGGCACGGCGTCACCCAATACGTCGGGGTCACCCTCGACAAGTCAAACAAGTCGAACAAGTCGAACGGATAGGCTTGCCGCACGGCGGCAAAAAGGGCGCCGGTTGGCGCCCTTTTTGTCGTCGGCCGCAACCGCGCTGCGGTAACCTTCAGCGGTGTCGCCAGGCCGGTTCGCCGCGCCCGCCGTTGTCGCGCGGCGGCAGCGGTATGCGCGCCTCCAGGCGTTCCAGTTCGATGCGGGTGCGGGCGCCGGCGCGCAACAGCCGATCGGTGGCCTCGCGCAGGGCCGATCGGCTCTCCGGCGAATCCTGCAGCAGCGCCGCGTCAAATGCCGCGAGGAATGCCGCGATATCGCCGTCTACCCGCTCGCGCAACTGCTGGTCGATAAATGTCCCGCCATCCCGGCGGCGCTCCGCATTTCCATCGCCATTGCGCGGCAGGGCTTGATAGCCGACCGGACGCGTCTCCGACAACCCCGCTGCCGCGGCGCTCTGAACCGGGGCGATCGGGCCCTGCGTCGATCCGGGGTTGGGCGCCAAGGGCTGGGGTGGCTGGGGCGGCTGAGCGAAGCTGCCGGGCGCAGACCGCTCCACGGGCGGCGGTTCGGCCGCATGGGCAGCGCCATTGGGAGGCGCGCTTTGGCCGAGTGACAAGTGCAAGGTGCGACGCTGGTCGCCGCCGGCCGCCCCGGCCGGAAGCGTCGGGCCGGGCGCGCGATATGCCGCCGCCGGCGCCCGCGGCGGGGGGTTCGGTAAAGCGGGGCTCGGTAAAGCGGCATTGCGCTCGCTCGCACCCGCGCCGGAGCCGCCGTTGGGGCGTGGTAAATCCGCCTCGCGCGAAGCGGTCTGCAGGACCGGCTGTGCCTCAGGTTCTGCCGGTTGCGCAGACCCTGTTGTCAGCGGCCGCGGAGCCGATTGCGGATGGGCCGGCGCAACCGCGGGCTGCAGCACTCTGGCACTGCCGTTGGCCGCCTCGATCGCGACGGATTTGATCAGTTGCGCTTCGGTGACGATTGGCGGCGACGGTGGTGGTGGCGACGACGGTGGTGGCGACGACGGTGGCAATTGGGGGTCCGCCGCATGCCGGCTGCGGCTGCGGCTGACGACATAACTGATCGCCGGCGGCGAACAGTCATAGGTCCGCGCGATGCTCGCCAGCGTCTCCCCCGCCTCATATCGGGCCATAATCAGCGGCCAATCCGATTGGGGAATCTTCCCTCGTTTACTCGATCTCTCCATTACCAAAGACCTTTGGTTCTATAGATTCTTCGCTTGCTTGCCTCGGCAATCGGCCCGCCGTCATGCGACATCAGTATGGCGCGGGCACTATCGGAAGGTTCCGCGAAGCCGAGAAGGCGACCATGAAGCAGCACTTCACACGGGGGTTCCGCCGAAGCGCCGACGGGAGCTGATCATTTGCTCCCATCTTCCAGGGAACGACAATAGCGACAGATAAGACAACAGTGAAGCGATTTATTCGGTATGAATGCGCTTTTTCAGCGCGCATCTCGGTGCTGCAACATACGTCACATTAAAGCCGGACGATCTTACCCGGGTTCATGATGTCGTCGGGATCGAGTGCCCGCTTGATGCTACGCATCACAGACACCGCCTCGCCGTGTTCAGCAACGAGAAAATCCATCTTGCCGTAACCGATGCCGTGCTCGCCGGTGCAGGTGCCTTCCATCGCCAGGGCCCGGGCGACCATTCGGTCGTTGAGGTG